>CAUWJA010000361.1:0-1518 GCA_963558905.1 uncultured Eggerthellaceae bacterium | reverse complement strand
TCATCGAGCGCTGGGACGAGGTCTATAACGCCGTCGAGGTCACCGAGCTC
Organism: uncultured Eggerthellaceae bacterium; assembly: GCA_963558905.1. Lineage (GTDB taxonomy): Bacteria > Actinomycetota > Coriobacteriia > Coriobacteriales > Eggerthellaceae > Slackia. The sequence goes on along the minus strand of CAUWJA010000361.1, from coordinate 1,468 downwards.
TAGGGATTCATACAATCTGCCGGAGGGGCGCCTATGCGATGAGCGTGGGCGCCCCTCTTCGTTTCGCGCCCCGAGCCGTCACCGATGGTCGCGTATCATGCGCACCGCTACCGTCTAGAGCTGCGCGGTCTGAGCCCCCGAGATTTCCGATGCGGCCAGGAGCAGGTGCGGTGCAGCATCTCCGCAGGATTCCGAAAGCGCGTGCGCGATGACGCCGTGCGGGTCTTTGTCCATCACGATGGTGTCGATATCGGTGATTGCGGCGAATTTGATAAGGCCGCTGGCATCGACTTTGGATGAATCCACCAGACAGATGCTTTCGCGGGCGGCATGGATAAATGCCGTTTTGACTTCGGCCATCTGTTCGAAGTTCGTCATCAAGCCTCGGTTGGGAACGAGCGCGGTGGGGCAGACGATCGCCTTATCTGGATGGAGCACATCGATACCGGCCGTGGTGAGAGGGCCGTACAGATAACGGTGCCCTTTGCGCAGGGCGCCGCCAAGCAGGATCACATTGACGCCGGGAAGGCTCTCATCGATGAAGTCTGCGATGGTGATATCGGCGGTGACCACCGTTACATCTTGGCGCATGTCGAGCATCCGAACAAACTCGAGTGCCGTGGTCCCCGAGTCGACCAGGAGCGAATCGCCGTCGTCGACAAGCGAGATCGCCGCCTTTGCGATGGCTTGCTTGGCGGCGACGTTAACGTTTACGCGTCTGTCCTGAACCGAGACGGTGAGCTTGCGGTGCAGCGATACCGCGCCGCCGTGCGTTCTCCGGAGCTTCCCGGCCTGTTCGAGCGCGTCCAAATCGTTGCGAACGGTGACCATGGATACGCCGAAGGCGGCTGCAAGATCGGCTACCTGGACGGAAGACGATGAATCGAGCATCGACATGATTGCCGCGCGGCGCTCCTCTGCGAAGAAGCGTGCAGGTTGCTTGGAAGTCATAGAGGAGCCTGTCTACCATATTTGCCTATACATGATGAAATTATGCAGATTTCAGTTTGCTTTAGTTTGCTTTTTGGAAAGAGAACGCATTTCTTTCACTTTCGCAAATTTACACGCTTGAGACAGAGCGCTGCGGAGTGAGGACGATCTCATGGCATGCGTTGGTCTTGCCGCCGGCGGGAAGAACCGCATAGGCGGTATAGCCGCGCTTTAAGTTCAGGGCATCGATGGATTCAGGCGGAACAAGAGGCTTTTCGACGGAATCGACTCGCTACGTGCGGCGTTCGTTTGCTGGCCGGGGTCGGGGATGCTGTCGTTCTCTTTCGACCTGCATTCCTGCGGACTTTCGGGCCTCAAACACGGCCAAGTTTGAATTTCGTAATATATAAGACGAACAATCGCTGGCAGGGTGCCGGCGGTCCATGCTTGTTCGGCGTATCTCAGCGCCGACGGAAGGGAGCAATCATGCTCGTTACCACCAAGGAGATGCTGCTCGACGCGCAGAAGAACCACTACG
>CAUWJA010000360.1:0-1530 GCA_963558905.1 uncultured Eggerthellaceae bacterium | reverse complement strand
GAATCTGCGTTAATGGAATATGCTATGGAGGTGCAGTTCGTCAGGTGGCCGATGCGCCGATGTCTTGATGGCCATTGTTCTAGGAGGGGGAAATGATGGACATGGGGATTGACGATAGCCGTCTTGCCGAGATATTCGGGGAAGAGGGCGTTTCGGTGAAGCTTAAGATCATGCACGCCGTGGACCGCTCGCTCGATCAGGTTACGGTTTCAAAGGTCTGCGAACGTGCGGGCGTATCCCGCCAGGTGTTCTACAGGCATTTCGAGAGCAAATACAGCCTTCATTGGTGGTGGCCCATGCATTGCCACCGATTCTACCTTGCCGAGGTGGGCCGCACTCTGGATTGGGAGACCGGATATAGGCATCACGTGTGGCTTCTGTCCCTGGAAAGGGATTTCTTCAAGACGGCCACGCAATACACGTTGGGAACGCCCTGTCTCAACAGCATCATGCCCCATGTGCGCACTGTGACCATCATGGAAACCTTGCGCGACTACCGCGGAATGGAGGTCGATGAGGATCTCATGTTCTGCATCGATAGCTGGGTGAAGACCGAAACGGAAGTTCTGACCGAATGGTATCGGACGGGAACCGTTCCCGAACCCGCCGAGGCGGCGCGGATGCTCGTGAGCATCATGCCTGTCCGCCTGAGGGCGGCCATGGAGCCGGTGCGCTAACCCGGCGGTAAGGCTCAAGCTTCTGAGCAGGATTATCTCAAAATAGAATAATTGGCTCCGGAGGATGCGGGGCCGGCCCTGTCTGGATCTGTTCGACCGATGGTAGAATTCTCCGCGCCGTGCCGAGAGGGCGCGGTGGTCCCGCTTGCCGACGTGCTCCCGTATCTCGTCGGCTCATTCGGCGGGTCGAAGTTGCTCTATGTTTGAGAAGAGGGGGAACATGGACGCATTGTCTATGAGCAGGCGCAAGTTTGTGGGAGCTTCCGCAATCGCCGCGTCTGCCGCCGCTTTGGCGACGGTCGGCTGCACTCCGGGTTCGTCGGTCGAGGAGAAGCCTGAGGATGCATCGGCCGATCCTGAAGAGGGCGGTACTTGGGTTTCCGCTGCATGCTGGCATAACTGCGGCGGTCGTTGCATGAACAAGGTCATGGTCAAGGACGGTGTCGTCATCCGTCAGAAGACCGACGACACCCATGAGGATTCGTTCGATTATCCGCAGCAGCGCGGCTGCGTGCGCGGCAAGGCCCAGCAGCAGCAGTGCTTCGGCGCTGACCGAATCCTGCATCCGCTCAAGCGCAAGGGCTGGCAGCCCGGCGGCGGCGAGAACTCCAACGGCCAGATGCGCGGTGTGGACGAGTGGGAAGTCATCTCCTGGGATGAGGCCATCTCGCTGTCCTGCCAGGAAATCAAGCGCATCTATGACGAGCTTGGTCCGACCGGCTTCTACAGCAAGTCTCCCAACAAGGCCGTCAACCTGATGACCGGCTGCGTGACCGGCTGGGACACCACCTCCCACGGCACCTACACGCTGGGCTCGTCCATGATCGGCTTGAATCCGCTCGACCTCGGCGCT
>CAUWJA010000359.1:0-1556 GCA_963558905.1 uncultured Eggerthellaceae bacterium | reverse complement strand
CGCACCGCATGAGAACAAGCGAGACGCGTCGGCGGACGCCAAGGCCATAAGGGAACATGAGCTAACCTTCGATGCAGTCAGCTCGATGGACGCCGGCATGATAGACGGACTGCCCATTACAGTTTTGAAGCGTGGTTAGTCAACTGCTCAAGCCACTTGCTTAGACAGTCGGACTACGATTGACATATGTCCCGAGGGACTGCCGACGCGGGCGCCGCTGCTTCTGACGACCGATAGGAAACCGCCGGGCTCCTCCATCCAAAGAGCGCCACGGCCAGGTGATGCGGGTGTCGCGCGAGGCAGCGTTCCGATCGACCGACGATCGGAAGGACAGCGCCATGCTGACCGAAGCCGCCACCTGCCCAGCCGTCTCAGGGATCGACGTCGGGAAGCTCTCCCATCGGGCGCGCCACGTGACCAGGCAGGGCGAGGCGCTGAGAAGCGAGCCCGTAGCCAACACCGAGCACGACCCGGACGAACTGCTTGCCTGGATCGGCGCCGGGACGCCGGTCGTCGTCGACCAGCCCCGCAACATTGGGTCGCTCGCGATATCGAGGGCCGGTCTCGCCGGCCTGCCGGTCGCCTACCTGCCCGGAATCGCCGCCCACAGCGCGGCCAAGCTGTTCGCCGGCGACGCGAAGACGGACGAGCGGGACGCCGCCGTCATCGCCAAGACGGCGCTCGGCATCCCGGACTCGCTTCCGCCCGTTCCGGAGCGCGACGAAAGGCTCGAGGCGGCAAGGTCGACGGCGGCGCAGGGAAGCCACGTGGTCGCCTGCCCCACCCGCGACAAGAGCAGGTTTCGGAGCATCCTCCCGGAAAGCTGCCCGGCATTCGAGGCGCTGACCGACCCGGCGGACGCCCATCGGCTGAAGATGATGGAGTCCCCGGGGGACCCCGGGACATCGTCGACGCGGGAATGGCGTCCGTCGGGGCCGTGACCCGAGACGCGAACAGGGCGCGCATAGCCGCGGCGATCGACGCGGCGGCGGCATCGACGCGACCATCGGAATACCGGGTCATGGCGGAGAACCCGCAGGTGAAGATGCTCGCCGGACGCATCAGGGAATCCGCGCCGGACGCATCAGGGAATCCGCGGAGGAGACGGCCGGGCTCGACGCCGAGACAACGGCGCTGCTCGCCGAGGACGACGCCTGCGCATGTCCGCTCGCCATTCCGGGAATCGGCCCCGGGACCGCATCCGAGCTGGTGATAAACGTAGACATCGACGACTTTCCCGACCATGGCCATCTTGCGTCCTGCTGCGGAATCGCGCCTAGAAACCGGCGGTCGGGCAGGTCGATATCGTCGGCGAGCCCGTCTCGCCGGGGAGGGAGCAGGCGGCCGAAGAACCCGCTCACCTTCTCCCGCGACTCGCTCAGCCGCAGCAAAGGCCGGTTCGGAGAGCGCTACCGCAGCTGCAGGGATCGCGGCATGTGCCACGGGGAGGCCTTGAAGGCCGTCGCCAGAAAGAGACTGAAGGTGATCTACGCGATCATGAGGGACAGGGTCCCGTACTCGGCCTAGCAAGCCGTTTCAACATAGAAAAACGCAGG
>CAUWJA010000358.1:0-1590 GCA_963558905.1 uncultured Eggerthellaceae bacterium | reverse complement strand
CATGTACCGCGCCAAGAACATCTTCGGCGCTGATCGCATCATCGTGGCTACGCAGACCTATCACCTGTATCGCGCGCTGTACACCGCGCAAACGCTGGGCATGGAGGCTGTGGGCGTTCCGAGCGATTATAGGGAATACGCGAAGCAGAACTACTACGATCTGCGCGAAGTGCCTGCGCGAACGAAGGACTTCTTCAACGTGTTGCTTGGCCGGCCGTCCGAAATAGGCGGCGATCCTATCAGCCTGAATCAGTCTGGCGACGTTACGAACTAGGGCGTGGCATGATGCGGGTCTGGGAGGAGGCCGGTCTCGCCGCTGCATGCTGGCTGTGGAGTTGCGCGGCCGCAGCGCGTCTGTCGCGCTATGGCCATTTGGTCAGACTTGGGCGACCAGGCCGCGAAGGTCGCTCTTGGGTCGTGGTCGCAAACCAAGACTTGGGCGACGGAGGGCCATCTGCCCTACCAGGCCGTGGCCGCAAGCCGGGAGTTGGGCGACGGATTTCGCGATACCTGGTCGCTCGCGTGCACTTGGGCGACGAATTTCCGTGAATTTTCGAGGTTGTGGCCAATTCCGCCTACTTGGGCTACCTTTGGGAAAACCTGACCTGCGGAAATGCCGACCATGCGTGCCGAAGCGGCGCAAGCGCTTCTTCTCCCGTTCAGGTAAGCTTGGCGTTTCTCCAGGTCATACTGCATTTTTCTCATTTGCAGCTGGAATGCGTTTTCGAAAATCATCGCCTAAGTGGGGTCAATTGACCGACGAGAGCCGAAACCGCGAAGCCCAGTCGCCCAAGTGCATGAAAACGGCCACCTGGACGGCGGGCGTCGCCCAAGCGCGAGGAGTTGACCACGGTGGTTCCTCGTATTTGCCGCGTCCTGCTCGCGCGCCTGCCCCAGGGTTCGCGCCCGCTGCGGACTTCGCCGCCGCTTCCGCCCGCGTCCTGCTCACGCGCCCGCTCTTGCCGCAAGTTTGCGCTTGCGCCCGCCGCCGCTTCCGCCCCGCGCTTCCGCCGCAGGCCCGAGCGCCCGCGCAATCGTCGTGGTGACTCTTCGGCAACGCGCGGTAAACGCATCACGAATGTGGATCGGCGCTCGTCGCTCTCCTTCTAGCATGAAGGGGCTTATGAACCCCACAGCAAAAAGGAGGAGGGTTATGCCTTTACCAGGTGAAAGCAACCAGAAGAAAAGAACAAGCGTGTCCGCAGGTGCGTCCGCATCCGCGCCTGCGGCAACTACCGCAACTACCGCTCGCGGATTTGCCGCAACCCCCATGTCGCGACGTGCGTTCGTAGCGACGTCGGGTGCGCTTGCCGGTCTCGCGACGGCATCCGCCGCGACGGGTGCATCGCTGTTCTCACAGGGCACCCCCGAAGCCCATGCGTCCGAAGGCGCCTCTGATGACAAGATCGTCTGGAGCCAGTGCAATATCAACTGCGGAGGAAACTGCATTTTTCAATGGCACGTGCGCGATGGCAAGATTGCGTTTATGGAGACCGACACCATCGGCAATCCCGACTTCCAGGCGCGCGCGTGTCTTCGTGGCCGCGCTATGCGCCGCTGGATCAACAGTCCCGACAGGCTTATGTACCC
>CAUWJA010000357.1:0-1637 GCA_963558905.1 uncultured Eggerthellaceae bacterium | reverse complement strand
ACTTTATCCCGTAGTAGTCCAAAATCGCGCGGGCGTGCGCCACGCCGAAGGCGCGCTGCTCGGCAACCGTGTCGCCGATTTCGTGGTCTTCGCTGTCCACGAAGAACGTCTCGAACAGCACGGCCGTCATGGTCGTGGCCCGCACGAACCACAGATGCGAGCCGTCCTTGCATCCGCGGCTGTTCTGCCCCATTGCGACGACGTATTTCTCTGCGAGCTTGGCAAGCCTCATGCCGTTCGTATCGCCGCCGTAGCTGTAGGACTCCCAGCCGTCGCCCCCGCCAGCGTTCTCATGGAACGAAACCGCGAGGTCTGCGCCGCTTGCGTTCGCCTCGTTGACCTCATCGATGACCGAGTCATCCACATCCGTCGTGCGGCTGCACACCACGTCGATTCCGTGCGCCTTGAGCACGTCGCGGCACGCGAGCATGGTCTGCAGGTTGCCGTCCTTCTCCCGAAACCCGTTCGCGCACGCGCCCGGATCGCTGCCGCCGTGGCCTGCGGACAGGAACACCCTAGGCATCGCGGCCTCCGATGATTCCCTCGAACGCCTCATAGAGGCCGGTGGACGCGAGGCCGCTTATCAGGCCTGCGGCCAGGATGTCGGGGGAGAAGCCCCATTCCGCCCATGCGACCATCGCGACCCCCAGAACGGCGACGATGCAGGGGATCCATCGATTGACCCCGTCGGTGCGGACCACGTGCTTGAGCACGTATCCGACCGCCAGGCAGATCACGAGCGCGATCGGTGAGATGTAGTCGGTGATGTAGCTGATGTCCATGTCGTATCTCCTTACTGGATGCCGATTGCCATCAGGACGGCGCCTGCGACTCCGCCTGCCAAAGTCGATATGGCCGCGGTCTCGACGGTCTTCCATCTTGCCGCCGGAGCCGACTCCAGCGCCTCGATGTGCTTCTCGGCTTCGGCGTGCCATGCGGCGTCCTGCTCCTGCAGTGCGGTCAGCCTCGTCACGCAGTCCCTCAGCTGGTCGATGGCCTCGCTGTGGGAATCGAGCCTCGCGTCGTGCTTTCCGATGGCGCGTTCGTGCGCCGAATGCTCCATGCAGACGTCTTCCATGCGCCCTCCCTTCTCAGGTAGACATGTTCCCGCCTGTGTCGCTTTGCCGCGCGAGGATCGCCGCCACGGCGTCATGCCAGGGCTGTGGAACCTGATTAAGCTCCCACAGCCCGCGCTTGACCAAATCGGCGTACAGCCCTGCCATCAGACAGCACCCCCCGCCACCATCGCGCCCAATTCGGCCACGGCCAACTTGAGCTGCGTCAGCTCATCGGCCTGCTTGGCCGCAGCCGCATGCGCCGCCTCCTCCGATGGTGTCCAGACGTGGTACATAAGCACCCGCTCATATGCGTCGTCGGGCAGCGCGGGAAGCCCTGCTTTGGCCGCCGACTCATACGCTTCGGGCGGTGCCCAATCGCATTCCCGCAGTTCGCCGCATGTCAAATCCGGCTCCTTGATTTCGACCAGGGTCGATTCGTTGAGGATCCGCATCACTTCCACCTCCCTACGACAAGCACGTTTATCCGCGCGGTGCAGCTGCTCGCGGTTGTCGCGCGTACGGGTCTGTAGATGTTGGTCTTGGTCGTCGAAAGGTTCTGCGTGCTGTTCGGCGAGGCGG
>CAUWJA010000356.1:0-2025 GCA_963558905.1 uncultured Eggerthellaceae bacterium | reverse complement strand
CGAATCGCTATGAAACGCCGTCAAAGCCTCAGCCTCGAAAGAATCTGGCTCATCCTCTTTGTTTCTCGGGTTGAAATTAACAAATCTAGTCACATAACCCGATTCAATGGAGAACTGTTTCCCGATACTGCGCCCCACAATGGCGCAATGAAGCCCTTGATATGCGCCATTTTCCGCATATGCTGTCTCAAGCAAGCGATCCTGGTTGACCGACATGAAATCCCATACCGCCGACATCTGTTGGGAAAGAACATGACCCTTTTCGCGAAGCTCCGATTCGGTCTGCACATGCTGGGCATTGTAATTCCAGGCAACATTTCCAATCAGGGCGACAACAAACAGAACCAGCATCAAAACACCGAACTTGGTCTTGAGCTTCACCGCACCCACACTGCCTCCCCTCACTGGCGCAACTACTCTATCTTAGCATCGGAGGAAACAAAACGACGCCTGCCCCCAAAGCCGAAAGCAGGCGTCGAATACAAGCTAACGGTGGCCCTATTCAGACATAAGCTCCTCAATGACCGCAACATCACGCCTGCAGAGGTCTACCGCGAAGCCGACACATGCTAGATAATACGGATCAACCTTAGGATCCGCATAAGAAGCGAGCCTGTTTCCGAATTGAGGAAGCCACATATTCAGATGTTCAGACAAAAAACTAACCTGTCGAGACAAGGCGACGGATACACTGAGCCCATCGCCGCTCTGACACAACCTCAGCGCATCATCCGACAAGGCGGCCATGAACCCAAGCTCTGTCGCAATATGGTCATCCGCCTCATGAGGATAACCGCCAGCCTCATAGCCCGCCGCTCGAAACGCTTCTCGAACATCCAATGTGCTTTCTTGAAAAATCACGTCTTCGCCGCACACATAAACTGACTCCCAAGGAGGAGCGGGAAGCTTGGTCGGACCGACAAACAGCCTTACATATTCCGCGCGCAATCGGCGAAAACAATCGGAATCACTAAGAGTCTTGGCAATGTACTCTTGCGCACGAACCATGTCTGAATCCAGGCCAGCGAACACGGCACAAGACTCCATGGTCTGCCCATCTACCGCTATCTCCGACAAAGGTTCGTCCGGTTCAACCGCAAAAAGACGCCATGCGTATCGGTAAAGAAACACCCTGTTCGCAAGAGCAGGAGCTAGGACTTCGTCGCAACGCATTCCCCATCATCCCCCCCAAGCATGCCGCGGCAAAGAGGGATTGCCGCGGCATGCCGACATAAAACCGACAATTCAAAAGGGCCTCTGGCTACATATGAATCTCAACAAACTGCGACTCCAGTGCCGCCTTGCGAGGCGATACGATGGTGCAAGGGTTAGTGGTTGAAGAATCCGGCAGAATCGGCAAATCAGACACGGCATCAGGATGCGCAGCACGAAGCTCATCTATCGGGCCAAACTCCAAAGCCCTCATAGGACAAATCGCAACACACGCGGGCTGCTCGCCGGCTTCTCGCAGCTGTTTGCACCCATCGCACTTATGAGTCAGACCGATGTCCTCAATATGCTTCGGGACGTTGTAAGGACATGCCTCTACGCAATACTGGCAACCAATGCACTTCGTATCATCATGCTGAACCGTTCCGTCCTCATCATCGATAAACATTGCACCATTGGGGCACGCCGCCACGCATGCGGGCGATTCGCAATGATTGCAGGTTGCTGAAAAATGATACCCTCGTGCCGACGGGAATACGCCCGTTTCGAACGAATGGACTTCGCGAAAAACAATAAGGGGATCAAGGTCGTTCTTGTCCGAACATGCAATCTGGCATGCTCGGCAGCCAACGCAAGCATCCTGATTGTAATAAAAACCCATCTTAGCCAAGTCAAACACCTCTCAATATCAGAAGAGCACGGTCTGCGGCTTTTCGCAGTCGGGGACCAAGGGTTCTCCGTCATATTTTTCAAAATCGACAAGACAGGTATTCCAACCCGTAATGCCAGCAACGCTGTGTTTGGAACCGCACAGGATGTTATCCGCACCACCCCGGTCGATTCCCGTTTCCTCGT
>CAUWJA010000355.1:0-2041 GCA_963558905.1 uncultured Eggerthellaceae bacterium | reverse complement strand
TCAGGGGCATAAACTTGATGGCGAAGAGAACGGCCTCGCACGCAACCCCTCTGCTGCGGCTTATCGAGGGAATCCCCCTCGATATCATCAGTCTTCTGATAATTCACCACCCCATCGACCACATAGGCCGAGTTATAGCATTTGCCTCCGCAATTCAACCAGCACGGCGCGGGGATCCACTTTCCATCGCCTTCGAATTCAGATTGAGCCGCTTCGTCCTCCACAAGAGAATTGTCGGAAGGCTGACATCCCGTCAATGCCAACGCAGCGGCACTGGCACCCACCCCCGCAAGAAATGTTCTCCTGTTTATGCCTTGACCAGAAACTCTTTGCGAAATGTTCGACATCTCATTCCCCCTTCATTTACCTAAGCAGGCGACAGCCAACTATCGCGCGTATAGATAATATGAATCAGAAATGTACACAACATTAATGAGCCCATTAACAATTATTACATTCTGGATGCCGGGCACATTCAGGTCGCGCATTGCCGGCGCGGGGCGCATTCGGGGCAAGGAGGACGCTCCGATCAAGGCCGCCCCGAGTGCAAGGCGGCGCCTACACCAATCTGTAGCCCGCACCCCATTCAGTAAGGATATGCCGCGGATGCGAGGAATCCTGTTCGATCTTCTCGCGCAGGCGTCTGACGAACACGGCGACCACGCCCGAATCGCCCACATGATCCGCACCCCATACGGCGTCCAGAATCTGAGCCCGAGAGAACACCGCGCCGGGGTACTGAGCCATGAAATTCAGGATGTCGAATTCCTTGGCCGTGAGCACCACGCGAACCCCGCCAACGGACACCTCACGCTCCTTGGGACATATGACCAGGTCGTCGAGGACGATGCGCTCCGCTGAAGGCGCGGCAGCTTTGGAGCCATGCCTTCGCAGGCACGAGTTGATGCGCAGTACCAGCTCCTCGGGATCGAACGGTTTCGTGATGTAGTCATCGGCGCCGGCGCCGAAGCCCATGCTCTTGTCGACGATGTCGCCCTTAGCGGACAGAAGCACAATGGGAACGTCGTCATCGACCGCGCGAAGGGCGGCGCATACTTCGAATCCGTTGCGCATGGGCATCATCACATCAAGAATAACCAGATCGAAACCGCCTACGGAAAACGCCGCAACAGCAGCTTCGCCGTCTTTCACAGCGACGGGCTCATGCCCTTCGCGCCGTGCGTAAAACGACACGATGTCGCGGATGCTCTCTTCATCATCCGCAATGAGGATGCGCGCCATCTTCACTCCTGCTCTATCGAGGAAATACACAGCCTCAATGATACTTGTTCTTTCAGAGAGTGCTGACGACTTCATGAATCAGCCCGCGGCACCGCCCTCAATCAGTCTCGCAAGAAAGGAACCACTCATGAACTATGGATATGCGCGAGTCTAAGCCTAGATGGAAACTGCGCAGGGGGCGGGGTTATCGCAAACGAACTCGCTCACGGAACATTTTCCGCCGCCTTCTCCATAAACGTAACGGCAGGCTTCTGGAGCAAGTTGCGAAAACAGCTCCACAGCATCTTTGCATGCCTCAAGCGTAAGGCACGGTGCGCCGTCAGATGAAAACAAATGCTCATGGTGAGCTGCGCGATTCCTCACGTTGTTGATCCGTGCGATACGTGCGTTGATTTCACTGCGGGAAGTGGCCTCCGGCCATGCCTTATGGAGAGCGGGAATCCATAAAACACGCTCATGGCTCCTGTCGGTCATATGCGCCCAAAATCCCAAAGATAAATTCGAGATAACTTTATCGAAAGACGGGCTGACTCCAAGATTGTTCGCCAAATGGTCTATCGCATTACGATTGATCCGATTAGCATCATTAACCATGCCACGCTTATTGGTTCGAAAGATCGGACGCCTTACAGGCGAGGCCTCGTCAAACAGCCAGTGCTTACTTCCACTCCAAGTAGCCGAAATGGACCTATCGTAAGCATTGCGAAGCGCGATTTCGAAGAAAGACACATCCCTTAGTACCGTTTGCGCCAATCCAATGTTCCAGAAATATAGATCAAGCGCAAGCCTGTCATCATTC
>CAUWJA010000354.1:0-2471 GCA_963558905.1 uncultured Eggerthellaceae bacterium | reverse complement strand
CGGTTTGTCACGCAAGCAGGGCGCAGTGTCTTGCCGTTATCGTTCCAAATCAACACTGTATCGCCCTCAACAATGCCCTTCGCCTCTGCATCCTGAGCATTGATGAATACGGGGTGAGACCATGCCTTGCGCAACCACCCAATGTTATCGAACGTCGAATGGGATCGGCGCAAGTAATGGGGATTGAACACCTGGAACGGATACTGTCCCTTCTCTTTCGTTTCCCAATTCGAGTACGTCCCCTCATGACCCTCAAGAACGGGCGTCCAAACCGGAATCGCAGAAGCAACACCGTTGTCGTATGTAGTCATGGCAAATTGATCGCGGACCGACGGGCAATAAATCTCCAACTTCCCGCTTGCCGTCAGGCGCGGATTCGCAACAGGGTCCTCAAGATATTTCGCAAACGCAATATCCTTAGTAAATACATCGTCAGCCTTGCGCTCGACCTGGAAGATTCCCCTATCAATCCACTCTTGCAACGGAATGCGACCCTCCTGCGGCGTGCCTTCGACACCCCATGCATCAATATCTTCCTGAGTAATGGTGGCAACGGGCTCAAATCCTGAACCATCCGCCTTCATAACCAGGGATCCTGCAAGCTGATTGAAATACTGCTGCGTTTCGCTAATGGGGAACGCAGCCTTAGGGTCAAGGCCGAGACGCTCAGCAATCTGCTCGGCAATCCACTGGTCGCTTTTCGCCTCATACAAGGGTTCGCAAATCTGCGAATATGCCATAATCGCTTCTTTTTGCGGGCAATCCAGATACGGTGCGCGCTCCCAACGGGTTGCAACAGGCAGAACAATATCAGAGTACTTCGCATCCGGAGTAAAGGTATAGGCATGCGTTACTACGAAATCGACCATCCTATGCGCCTCAATACCCTTATTGATGTTCGGTTTGGTCTGGATGCTCGCAACCTCAATGCCGTTGCTGTGACCATTCAGGCCACCGTGATAGATTAGGTGAATGTTCAAGTCACGAGTTTCGCCCGGAAGCGGAGCAAAATGCATTCCCGTGTACAGGTATTCGCCCTTGAGCATGGACTCCCATACATTGAGGTCGTTGACCTTATCATCGACAGGATTCGGCACCGGCGGAAGCCCCGCATCACCCGCCATGACGAGCGGCGTGCGGCTATTCGCACCCCAGCTATTCGACGACGTGGTAACACAGTGTCCGGACTTGCCGAGATGGCCTCCCATCATACCCACCGTCATGAATAGAATCGGGAAATACTCGCCATTAATCGTACGCGATGGCGCAAAAGCGCCAATAAGGGCAACCTTGTTATCCTTACCCATAATGGTAGCAAGCTCACGAATCTGCTCGGGAGATGCACCGCAATGCTCCGATGCCCATTCAGGAGTCTTGGGCAATCCGTCAAACGTTCCCAGGACATAGTCCTTAAAATTCTCCTCTGGGTTTGCACCCTCAGGCAAAGTGCTGGCGTCAAAACCCTGGACATACTTCGAAAGGAATTCCCAGTCAATCAAATGCTTTTCTTCATCCTGTTCGATCATCGCATATGCGACACCGATCAGGAACGAAGTATCCGATCCCGGATAAACAGGAATCCAGCTCGCATCGAGCATGTCATAACTATCATTATAGAATGGGTCAATTGCCAGAAACTTCACTCCCGAATCGCGCAGCTGCTTGTAATACCAGCTCGGATTTCCAGCGGAACTCCACGCAGGATTGCAGCCGACCATGACCACATAATCGCAGTTGATCAGGTCAAACCTATCATTGCCGTTTACTCCAATGAACTCAAATCCATAATTATGCAGCCAGTTCCAACTACCCGTAGAACTGGTACACCACGAATAGGTGTACCCGCCATTGAGGGCAAGCGTGTTGAATATCTCATCGCCGCCTGGGCAATAGATCGCACGGGGCCCATAAGTCTCGGTAACGTACTTTATTTCAGCCACCACATAATCAAGAGCCTCATCCCAGCTAATGCGCTCCCATTCATCGACGCCACGAAGTTCTTTCTGCCCGCCGGTCAACGGTTCCCAATGCTTACGCTTCATGGGATACTTCAATCGATTGGCGCCAAACACCTGCTGACGTTGAGAGCGCCCGCGTCCGCAGCCGCGAATCTGAGGATATTCGTAACTGTCCTCATGGGTGTCATCGGTCTTCTGGCGAATCACAACACCATCACGAACTAGAACCTTATTGACGCAACGCCCACCGCAATTATGCCAACATGAAGCAGATTTCCACTCGCCAGTAGTAATGTCGCGCCCATCACCACTCACATTCTCCGACTGTTTTTCCACATCATTCGGACCGCAACCCGCAAAACCGACAACCGAGAGAGCCGCAGTGGCTGCGGCGGCCGCTTTGACGAAACCCCTTCGACTGACGTTTGACGATTGCCGTACTCGCTCGAGATAACCCATCGTCTCCCCCTCCTTCATCCGAAGAACCCTTTGAAGATGCGATCTCCTCATCGC
>CAUWJA010000353.1:0-2745 GCA_963558905.1 uncultured Eggerthellaceae bacterium | reverse complement strand
GAACACGTTGTCCCCTCACCCAGGGCAGCGAAGCATGTCCCCCGACCCGCCCTCACCGATCTGCAGATGCTTGGTAATAATCGATGCGACATGACGATGCGCATGTGACGATGCTGGGCTTATCCGTGACGTTTCCGCCTTAGCCCGATCGGCAATCTGGTGCAGCTTTTCCCCAGCTGCAGGGTTTGCATCCACACAGACCGGCTACCGACGCCCCGCTGCAAAAACAATGACCGAAAGCTCTTTCGCACTATGGCTCCACCGCAGTTGTCATAGAAGCTCGGTGGTCCAGTTGATCTCTTGGATCTTCTCGTCGAGCAGGCGAAGCTCCTTTGATGCGGCATCCACATCCTTGCGAAGGGCAGCAACATCAACGGAACTGGAGACCTTGATTTCCGCCAACGAGTAACGGTCAGTCAGTCTGCTGGCACTGTCCAGAAATGACCGAAGAATGCCCAGGCGACGGCCGAGCACATCCCGATGGGCAAGAAGCTCCGTCAACGAAGCGCCGTCACACTCGACGGCCGTATTCGTCAGATTGATGCGCGCCACCAGAAACTCATAGCGGGCGAGGCACCCATCGAGTTCCGCCAAGAGCTCGAGAGGGTCTTCCGCCGGCTTCTCGCCCTCCTGAACACGTGCATTGATCTGCAAACGCTCGTTGAGCTCCGAAAGCCTGCGCTGGATATCAGCCCGCTCAGAAAGAGCCGCCGCAAGTTTCATAGGTTCCTCCTCGATTCCATCCGACGCCGAACATCCCAACTGAATACACGTTCCCAATAGCGCTTTTCTACTAAGCAATCCTATCACTCATTGCAAGCCAAATGCCACAACGGCAAGCTCCCACAGTCGAATGCCGCATGTCGGAAGCCAATACGAGACATCATCGAAATCATCGCAATCCGCATTACCCAGCTCTTTCCACAGAAGGAATTCCATTTCCTCCGATGCGCTTCTGTTTACTTCAAACGAAAACTCCATGTGTGGCGTTTCATGCCTTGAACAACATCCGATCAAATATGCAAACCTCTCAACATCCCCACGAACCATCCTTCCGTCCACAAGTCGAGAAACAGCGGCCTGGACACGACTGCGCCCAATCCGCAGAGGAACGCATCCTAGAGGAACATAAGACACCGACCAGCAACCAGGAATTGGATTTCGGGCCTCGCCTGCAGAGCAGCGTCCATCCAGAACATCAAGCACACCCTCACATTCCGCCCTAAACCCATCTTCAAAATAGCTGTCGATCAAAACGCGCCGTCTATCACACACGTCAGCCATGAATCCAAATTTGTGCGAGCACATGTCCGTAATCTCAGATGCCCTATCTTCCGTCGCGCCGTCATAACGACGCCGCATTTCCAAAACGACATCGGTCAAATCAAATGACGACAGCATCCGCCCGCAGCACAGCTCTATCCCCCGCAAGACACCGAACTCATACACGGGCGGCCTACCGTCCGGAACCCAATATGATTCACTTCGCTCATCAGGCAAACCCACAACAAGCATTCCCGAGTAGGCAATGGGAAGCTCCAAACCATACCAGCAACAGTCATCGTACTTTCCCGAAGGAAGAACAGGATCATGCCCGTTAATCGGAGGATATTCCCCTTCACTATTCCAAGTTGAAAAGTTACGCAAGCGAAGGCAGCCATCGACAATCTCGAATTCGGCCGGACCCCCTATCCGAGACGTAGACCAATACTGATCATGAACCCCGAACTGCTCGGAATCGAATCCGAGCCAGTGGGTCCAGTCGCAAATCGTCCATTTTTCACCATCGAACCACATACTATCCAGGCTCCGCCTTGTCATCGTGCCCTCCTATCCATTCCGACAACAATACATCCTCAATCAAGTTCACGAGAGTCAAGAAATGGACAGCAGAGCATGTTCTCTTGCACTGCTTTCTGACATATGCCGCAATCTTTCTTGACATATGCCATTAACAAGCCGATAGTGGAAACGAACGAAGACATATCCGCTCCGGAAGGTGAACCATGCCAAGGCCCAGAAAATGCCGCAAAGTCTGCCAGATGCCCGCAACCTGCAGGTTCATCCCGGTCGCAGCGGCCGACGCCAACCCCGCCAACGACGCTGCGAACGCTTTCTCTACAGATGGCAGAGCCGACGCTGCGCATTCTGTAGTGCTCACCGTGGATGAATACGAGACCATCCGCCTCATCGACAAAGAGGGCTTCTCGCAGGAGGAATGCAGCGCATTCATGCGCATCGCCCGCACAACGGCCCAAGCCGTCTACGCCTCAGCTCGAAAGAAGCTCGCTGAATCTTTGGTGGAGGGGCTTCCCCTCATCATCGAAGGCGGAGACTACGAACTGTGCAGCGGAACCGAAACGCACTGCAGATGCGGAGGCTGCCGGCGCCATCGTGCCATGGCAGCGCCTTCGCCATCCGCCCCCGAAACAGCCGATACCGCAAAGGAGAACCCCATGAAAGTCGCAATCCCCCTGCAAGACAACAAAACCGATGTCTGCTCAATGATGGCACGTGCACCGTTCTACCTGTTCCACTCTGAAAACGGCGACGAAATCGTAGCGAACCCCGCAGCGGATGCAGCCAGCGGCGCCGGTCCGCAGGCTGCACAGTTCTTGCTGGACAACGGCGTGACCGACGTCGTGGCCGTACGCTGCGGATCGAACGCCGGCGAAATCCTCAAAGCCGCAGGTGTGACCGTCTTCGTCTGCGCCGGCTAAACGGCAGCAGACGATTTGGCGGCCT
>CAUWJA010000352.1:0-2920 GCA_963558905.1 uncultured Eggerthellaceae bacterium | reverse complement strand
GTGGCTGTGGCCATCATGATGCTCGGATTCGCGGGAGCTATCGACGGCGGTTGGTGGAAGCCGTTGATTCTGCTCGTGCGCCGCTGCATGGTTGCGCTCGCTTTGTTTGCAGTGGTGATGCTTGTGGGTGTGCTGCCCTCCGATTCCAAGCTGGGCATCAGGCTTCGCTCTGTTCGTACGGAGCTGTCCATTCTGGCATGCATCCTTTGCGTGGGCCACGTTGCCCTCTACGTTGTCCCGTATGCCGCGCGTGCCTTTGCGGGAAATGTCGATGCCTTCATGGGTGTTTCGCTTGCGACGGCTGCTGTCCTTTTGGTTCTTCTGGCGGTGCTGGGCGTGACATCGTTGAAGTTCGTCAAGAAACTCATGCGTACGGCCAGCTGGAAGAAAGTGCAACGCTGGTCGTATGTGTTCTTCGGTCTGACGTACGTCCATCTGCTGTGCATGCTTGCGCCCGCTGCTCTGTCCGGCGGACAATCGGCGATCATCGGCGTGGCGGTTTATACCGTGTTGTTCGGTGGTTATGCCATCGGCCGCGTGGCTCGCTGGAGGATTGATGCGGCGAAGGCGGCTGGGGAGAATCCTGCCGATTAGTCCGCTATTCTGCCGCTGCCTGTTTTGCGTTCGAGTGCTGCTGCACGGATCGAACCGTGCTTCTGGCTCGGATCGCCATAGCGCTCGGGGCAGGGGTTCGGCAAGATTCGAAAGGCGCTTCTCAGGCACGATGGGATTCGGCGCATCTCGTGCAAGGCCGAACGCTTCGGTGTGCATGGGATTCTGATTGAGCGACCCTCTGTGGAAATACCGTTCCCCTTTTATTTCGATGGCCTTGTGCCGTCCTATTCCGGAACACCGCTTTTCACGGCGAAGATGCCACCTGCTTTGAAGCTAACGGAAACATCAGCCGACCAGCGCTTCGCTTCCGCGACGCAATCGGCTTCAGCCGCATGAGTTTCGCAGTGCGGGCGCATCAGCGGGCAGCAAATGCCCGACCAGGGAGTGTATTGCTATCCGCTGTCCATCATGCGGTACTCGCGGATCCGAGCGTTCAGCTAACCTTGTGGGGCGTGAAAGGATGATGGTGATGGCGGAAGCGGAAGCGCCCAATCGGGGAAAGCGAAGCAAGGGGGAGCGCAAGGACCGGGAAGTGCGGCCTTTGGAATGCGCCGCCTCGAAGGTATCGGGTGATTATGTGGGCTTCATGCCTGAAATCACCTGCCCGCATTGCGGAGATGTCGTCAAAGTCGGTTTCGGATGCGAGCTCGACAGGGTGATTTCATGCGCTGCATGCGGCGGTCCTCTTTGCAATGAGTCATTTTCCAGAAAGGCTCGCGACATCAAGCGCCGTTGCAAGAGGTTAAGCAAGCGAGTTGATTCTCTGAATGCCCTCATCGGGAGGGTTGATGCCATGTCTGCGCCTGCCGATGGGTCGCGCAGACGATTGCTGCATGCCTTGCACCCGGCTCTGGCGAACCCGCAGCGCATGATCATTTCGGCTGCGATGGGTTTGATTTCCAGACGTGTTGCGGATTTGGAGCTTGAGCTGCGCGTGACGGAGCGCAGTGCTTACTATGCTTCAGCCTGGTTTCGTACGACCAGAATCCCTGTTGCGCCTGACTGCGGAACGGCTTTAGCTGCCCGTTTCAACAAATCGGGTCGGCTTTACCTCGACTCGGCTGGGTGTCCTCCGGCCGATCAGGGCTTGCCTGGCGAATTCAGGGTATTTTCCGACCTGATGGAAGAGTGCTTGAATCCGCAATCGCCATTGTTCGGCTGCCTTGTGCTGCCGAATCTCTTCTTTCCCGCTCCTACATTCTCTTCCTGGTCAAGAGCTCCTTTATGGGAGCAGGTTGATGTGGTGTTGCTGGCGCGGGAATGCGCATGCATTATCGAAGTGAAGTATTGGCGCGCAGATGTATTCGTTGATCTTGAGGACGGCGGCTTATACATTCATCGGACTTCGAAGGGGAGAGGTTTGGGCTCCAAACGCCGTATCAGGAAGATCGGTGGCGTGCCTTACATCAGGCTGAGCTCGCTTGATCAGAATGCTGCTCATGCGAAAGCTTTCAGAAGCGCTTGCGGACGCTACTCTGAAGACCGATTGTTCGAAGCCACACTGTTTGTAGGACCCAAGAGCATCGAGGGAGGAACGTCTGGATTCGTGGCTAATCGATACGTTGGAGCTTTCGGCAAAGACGACAGGGGGTTCATCTCAGCGTTCGGCGAGGCCAGGCGCGAACGCAAAGACGTCATGCCTGACGAAGAGCTGCGTGCGCTTGCGAGACGCCTGATTGTGGCTAACGGAGATTTCGGTCAGGTCCGCAAGTTGATTCATGGCGCTTTGTTCGAGCTACGCAGGATGGAATCGTAAGCGGCGAAAGCGAGTTCATCTCCACTGGAGAAACGCGCTTCGATGTGAAAGAGACGCGGCGAAGCGTTGCTCGCGTCGACGTGGCGAACGTCAAGCGGGCGGTATGTACTTCCAGACCGAGAAGTGCTGCGGGCAATCGTAGAAAGCGAAGGTGCGTCCGCGTGCGGTGCGATAGGTTTGGAATTCTCCCTGGCGCATCAGGCTCCAGCCGTCGCGTCCGGCGTAAAAGTACGTCTCTCCGTTGTCGGAGGCGTGGATGAGGATGATGGGGCCTGCGGCTTCGTCTTCAATCTTCGCCAGGAACGCCGTCAGCACGTTGGTGTCGAACGGGTTGAACAGGTAGAAGTGGGTGTAGGGCGCAAGCGGAATGTCGAGTACGCCGGCATGGATGACATCCAGTTGCGGAAAGCTGTCCGTCCATGCGGCGGTCCGTGCCGCAATGTCCGGGTCCAGTTCGACGCCCGTGGCGCGCCCCGGCTGTCCCGAGCCGGCGAAATACGCCAGCACGCGTCCAGAGCCGCAGCCCACGTCGAGCAGGTGCGAATCGGA
>CAUWJA010000351.1:0-2957 GCA_963558905.1 uncultured Eggerthellaceae bacterium | reverse complement strand
ACACCTACAAGCCCATAGCCGTTGCCGTGTCCGATTTCGCCCCATCCGTTGTGAGCAATCCCACCGGGTTCGATTATTCCTGTCTGCCCCAGCTGGACGATGCCCGGATGTCGGCTGCGTTGCGGCCCTCGGAATAACCGAAGGCAGGTTCTTATCCGGAGCAGGCGTCCCCCCAAATACAATGCGCAGGTTGTTCCTTTTCCCGACACAGGTTTGCGCCTGTCCGCGGGGCGTACAAAACAGCGGTTCTGTTTGTTGTCCGCTCTCGTTTCGGTTGCCACAATCGTGCTAGCAGGGCCGTACGCCATGCGTGCGGCTGGGAAACGAAAGCAGAGAGGGAGAGGAATCATGAGGGGAGACACTGAACGCGTATCGGGCAAGTCCGGCATTTCCCGCCGAGCATTTCTCGAGGGAAGCGCAATTGCCGCCGGTATGGCCGCGCTTGCGGGCGCCGGCTTGGTCGGCTGCTCATCAGGCGACGGTGCGGGCAATGCATCGGGCGGTACCGCAGCGGTAAGCGCCGATGGAGCGAAGTACGAGGTCTATGATGCCGACATCGCGGTCATCGGCGGCGGCCTTGCAGGTCTGCAGGCTGCATACGAAGCCTATGCCCAGGGCAAGAGCGTCATCCTGATCGAGAAGTCCCAATTCGGCTTCGGCGGTGCTGCCGGCTACAACTGGGATCAGTTCATCAACTTCACCCGCGACGACCTGCCGTGGGATGAATCCGGCGACTTCGTCTTGAACGAGCTTACGGACAAGAAGATCGCGAAGGCCACCTATGAGGGCCTCAACCACGAAGAGCGCAATCTGCTGCTGCGCTACTCCCGTATGGGTGGCAACATGTACCATCGCGACGAGCAGGGCAATATCATGCCGCTGTTCGACATTCCGGTCCTCTACGGCATCTACCGCGGATTCCCGGGCCACTTGGCAGACCATGTGGGTGCAACCGGGCTTAAGGTGCTTGACAACACCATGGCCACCGATGTCATGGTCCAGGACGGCGTATGCACGGGCGTCATGGGTCTGCATGTGCCCACCGGCACCTTCCGCGTGGTTCGCGCGAAGGCAACCGTTTGCTGCACGGGTGCGAACTGCTGGATGTACGGTTGGAACACCGCTGCTCCCCAGTCCATCAACTCTCCCGACAACACCGGCGATATCGACGCTGCGGCATTCCGTCACGGCTGCCAGCTGGAGGCATCCGAGTTCGTCCAGTGCGACCTGATCAACATCGAGCCCAAGGGCATTGCCGCATCCTTCGTCTCCGGTATCGGCGCCGACTCCGGATGCTGCGAATTCATCTGCGACAAGGACGGCAACTACTTCTTCAAGGGCATGGATTACACCACCCTGAACAAGATCACGTTCACGCAGACCATCGCGAAGAACATCGCCGAAGGCCATGGCACCGAAAACGGCGGCGTATACGTTGACTTCTCCACCCCTGAGGCATTCTCCCGCATCGGCGAGACCTATATCCGCAACATCGAATTGTGGAAGCAGGTCTTCGGCATCGATATCGAAGGCACCAAGCTGGAATGCGGCCTGGAAGCGTATGAGCACGGCGGAAACCCCGTCACCGACGACAAGCTCATGGCCGTCTCCCTACCTGGCCTGTTCCACGCCCGCGGCGGCGGCTACTGCGGATCGCAGGGCGGCAGCTCCGTCAACATCGCTCCCCGCAACGGCATCTATGCAACGCGCATGGCCGCTGACTACGCTGAGACGGTCGAAATGCCCGTGCTCGATGACTCCGTGATCACCGCTGAGTACAACCGCCTTCATGAGATGCTTGGCCGCACCGGCGGCAAGCGTCCCCAGGAAGTGCGTCTGGCCATCCAGCGTGCAGCCTATGAGGCCCTTCAGCCCGCTCGTTCCGCCGAGAAGATGCAAGCCGGCATCGATGAGCTGATCCGCATCCGCAAGGAAGACATGCCCAACATGTCCCCTGCGGACAAGTCCATGGTCTACAACACCGACTGGAAGTGCGCCATCGAGAACTACAACCTGCTGGATATCTCCGAGGCAAGCGCGAAGGCGGCTCTGTTCAGGGAAGAGACCCGTGGCCATATGTACCGCTCCGATTTCCCCGAGCAGGACGACGTCAACTGGCTGTGCAACGTGCGCGAGTCCTACAACGATGGTGACATCACCTGCGAGAAGTCCGCGGTCGTCGAGATCGATTCCTAACGGCCGGCGTAGCGAAGGAGCATTCCCATGAAGGTTTCAATTCAGAAATACGATCCCTCCGTCGACGCGGCGCCGTATGAGAAGGAATACGAAGTCGCGTATCACGAGAATATGACCGTGCTTGAGGCCCTGCATGCCATCAACAACGAGCAGGATCCCGTGGTGTTCGATTTCAGCTGCCGTGGACGTACGTGCGGCCGCTGCGCCATGGCCCTCAACGGCGAGCCGTGCCTGGCATGCGTCACGCTGGTGAGCGAAGATGGCAAGAATGAGATCGGCCCGCTTCCCGGTTTCCCTGTCGTGCGTGACCTTATCGTCGACAAGACGTCCATGCACAAGCGCATCGCCGATACCATGGTGCGCAAGCGCGCTTTCGAGCTCGAGCTCGATGAGGTCCTGGCTCCCGTCGACCCTGAGATCTACAAGAAGGTCGACCCGTTGGAGCATTGCGCCCGTTGCGGCGTGTGCGTTTCGGCGTGCCCTGTCGTCCAGATGATGGGCCAGAAGGAATACATCGGCCCTGCCGGCATGCTTGCCGTGGGCCTGCGCTTCTACGATCCTTTCGACCAGGCCGATCGTGTGGTCGAGGCGGTGCAGAACGGCTTGTGGAATTGCACGCAGTGCGGCACATGCGATGAAGTCTGCAAGGCCCTCGAAATCGACCACCAGTCGATTTGGCGCGATCTGCGTGCGGCAGCCGAGGAGCGCGGACTGGTGAAGAAGTCCTAAGCGCCGGCACACGCGATACGATACAGCCCTCC
>CAUWJA010000350.1:0-2997 GCA_963558905.1 uncultured Eggerthellaceae bacterium | reverse complement strand
AGTGGGGCGGCGCCTTTCGGAACGCGCCGCCCCAGCTTCATCAATCAATCTGCCACAAGGAACCGAGCATCTCTTAAAGTAGCGTCTTGCGGTATTCCTCAGCAAGAGCAACAGGCTTCGCGTCAATCAAAACATTGGGATTAGTGGTATCGGAAGTGGGAAGGAAGGGAAGCTCTTTCACCAATTCGGACCCAAACTGAGTCGAAAGCTCATCCAAGTCACCAAAGTGAAGAGCGCGCATGGGGCAAGCATCCACACAGGCCGGATTCTTGCCCGCGTTCCGGCGCTCGACACATGAATCACACTTCTGGACGATGGTCAGACCCTCGCGGTACTGCGGAACTTCGTAAGGACACGCTTGGGTGCAGCTCCTGCATCCAATGCATATCTCATCATCATGCTGGACGGTTCCGTCCTCACCGATATGCATGGCGCCCGTGGAGCAAACAGCGACACATGCCGGCGAAGAGCAGTGGTTGCAGCCCATGGAATAATGATACGCTGACGCATCGGGATACTTGCCGGTCTCGAAGCTGAACACCCTCCTGAAGGCAACGCCAACAGGAAGCTCCTTGACATCCTTGCATGCCACCATGCACGCCCTGCATCCAATGCAGGCATTCTGGTCAAAATAAAAACCCAAAGCCATTTCTCATCAGCCCTTTACTCTATTCCGCCAACGGGACCATAGACAACTTCGCAGTCGTCAATGAGTTCATCACCCGTCCATTTCTCGAAATTTACGAGATTGGTGTTATAACCCGAAACACCACAGCCACTCGTGTTTCCAGCAAGCATCCAATTGTCAGAACCCGAATGGTCGATTTCTTCATCCTCATCCAAACGCAACCAAGATCCGTGAGGCAGAGCGATGCAACCTGGCATAATTCGCTCAGTTACCGTCGCATGGCGCAAGCATTTACCCGCAGGATTGCTGATGAGAACCGTATCGCCATCGGACACTCCTTTCTCTGCCGCATCCTGGGCGTTGATGAACACCGGATTCGGCCAGGCCTCTCGAAGCTGAGGAACATTCTCGAAGCCAGTATGAGCACGACGCAGATAAATAGGGATAATCACTCTTCACCTTAGCGTCCCAATCGCTAAAGCTCTCCTCATATCCATGAAGCGCGGGACGATACGTGGGGTACGGCTTGATCTCCTTGTCGCCCCATCTGATTGCATTGAGGTAATCCGCCTTCTTCTGGCAATATATTTCAAACTTTCCGCTCGCCGATGCAACCGGATGACCTTCGGGATCGTTGCGGAACGACTCATACGCAATGTAGCCGTATTCATCATCCGCAGTGCGGGGTACCTGATATTTACCAGCCGCCATGAGCTCATCATAGGAGATCAAGCCTTCCTGGGGCGTCCCCTCGAAGCCAAGTCTGTCAAGATCATCCTGCGTGATCGTAACAAGGTTCTGGTAGTCGCCTCCCGCAGGGGTCGCCTTGAGAGCATAAAGCATCGTGAACCAGGCCATATCCCCCATGGCCTTGTATTCGTCACCGGCCTTCTGGATCACCTTGGATCCCGCAATCATATTGAAATATCCCTGCTCCTGCGAAACCGGATAGACCTCGTCGGGGTCAATGTCAAAGCGCTTGAGCAGCTCACGCCCGATTTCCTCATCGCTTTTCGCCTCCCAAAGCGGCTCAATAACCTGCGATGGGAACAACTGACTCTCACGACCGGTATAAACCAGATAGAAATAATTGCTGAAACGCTCCCATTGCGTAGTGACAGGCAGGAGGATATCGGCATAAGCCGCGCTTGCGTTGAAGTCATAGCCTTGATTGACGACAAAATCGACGGAACGAAGCGCCTCGACAGCCTTTTTCGTGCCCATGATGGTCTGCATGTTGTTGTCCCAGATATGATAGACAACCCGGATATCGATATCTCGCTCTTCAACCGAATTCGGATCTTCGGAAGCACTGCCGAAATACTTGTACTTTCCTTTCAGAATCGAATCCCAAAGATCAGGAGCGTTAATCGAATCGTCGACTGGATTTGAGATGCTCGGACATCCGTCTGAGCCCATGGCGACAAGGCTGGGACCGCTGTTGCCAGCCATCGCATGGTAAACGGTACCGCAGCAATTTCCTTTCTTGCCGAAATGCCCACCGAGGCAGCCCAGCGTCATGAACAGCTGAGGAACATCATCGGCATCGTTACAGCGAGCAAATGAATAGCTATGCAGCATTGCAACGTTGTGCTGACAGCCTATTTGATGAGCATACCAAACGATATCATCCACGGAAGCGCCGCAGATTGCAGATGCCCACTCCGGCGTCTTCGCGATGCCGTCGTATTCACCGCGAAGATAACCTGCCAGGCATTCCTGAGAGGTCGCATCCGCCGGCATGTTATCGGCATTAAAGCCGACCGTACAGCGGCTCATGAAATCCCAATCAATAAGAGGATCGTTTTCAGGGTCATCGTCAGTCATCATCACATAGGCAACCGCAAGCATGAAAGCAGTGTCGGTTCCAGGGCGCACGGTAATCCATTTTGCATCAAGCATGTCAACGGTCGCATTGCTGCTCGGCCCGATGACAACGAACTGAGCACCCGCCTTCTTAGCCTGATACAAATAATAATTCGGGTTCCCCGGAGAGGCCCATGCTGGATTGCACCCATGCAGCACAATGGTGTCGCTGTTGAGCAGATCATAGCGATCGTTTGCTGCATGCATGTCACTGGAATACAGGCCCAGCATGTCGCATGCACGGGAATATGTTCCCATCGATGATGTATCCGAAGTATCGCAATGCCCGCCGATGGCGTTAAGCGTCTGGAAGAAGCTCGAGAATATCGCGCCCGAACTCGTCAAAATCGAACGATTGCCCGACTTGGCAATGGCTGATTTCAGCTGATCGGCAACATAATCAAGAGCCTCATCCCAGCTGATACGCTCCCACTCATCGCGCCCGCGAAGCTCTCCATGGGGGTCTTCGGGACTCCAATTCTTACGCTTCATGGGATAGCGAA
>CAUWJA010000349.1:0-3136 GCA_963558905.1 uncultured Eggerthellaceae bacterium | reverse complement strand
TCAACAGGCAACTTGTGGAGACCCGGCAGATTACGAAGCATGTGGTGACGCTTCTGCAGTCCATGTACCCCGAAACGGTGGTTGAGACCATTAAGGCGGAGCTCACGTCCAATCTTAGAGTGCAGTATGGGTTCTACAAGAGTCGTGAGGTGAACGATTGGCACCATGCGCACGATGCATTTCTTGCGTGCCAGCTGAGCCGCTTTGTTTCTATCCGATACCCTCGCATTTCCGAGGATTTTGATTACCGTACGTTCTCGAAGTTCGCCATGGCGACGCGAAACGGCACGAAAGGCCATTCAGGTTTGATCGTCAACAGCTTCGGTGTCAATGGCTTCGATCCTGAGACCGGTGAGGTGTTCAGGGATGCCTGGTATGGGGAGCAGGAGATTGAGCGTATCAGGAAATGCCTGAGCTATAAGGATTGTTTCGTATCGCGCAAGGTGGAAACCCTTACAGGCGCGTTTTGGAACCAAACCGTGTATTCCCCGCGCGTGAAAAGCGACAACGCCATTCCGTTGAAGGCGGGCAAATCCGTTGAGCGCTATGGCCATTATATGAGTCCCAACTCCGCGTTCTATACCCTGATTGAGCATACGAGGGAATCGCGAGGAAAGAAGAAGCGTGAAGTGTCGCTGGTTGGCATTCCCGTTAATGCTTCGTATGCGGTCGAGAAAGATCCTGCGGCGCTTCAGGCATATCTGGAGACGGCCTACGAGTCTCCGCGTATTTTGAAGCGTTGCATTCCGAAATATCAGAAGATCGAATGGAGCGGCGCGGAATACTATTTGACGTCAGCAGTGGAGATGATCAATGCGCGCCAGCTGTGGCTGCCGAAGAAGTACGTTGACCTGCTCTGGTTTGCGGGCTCTAAACATTTGAGCGAGGATGATTACTGTCGTCTTGAGCTTTGTGCGGAAGAGCTGTTTGAGTATCTGCTTGATGAGATTAGAGTTGAATATCCAAGATATAAAGGCGTCTGTTCTAAGCTTTCAGCGGACTCATGCAGAGAGGGCTTTCTTGGGAAAGCTCTGCCGGGTAAGATTGCCTCACTGCGGGAGATAATTGCGATGTTGCACTGCAATGCGGCATATGGCTTGAAGGATACGGGCCTGGCGAGCGCCGCTGGTCGTATGACGAATTTGAACATCGGTGGGTCAATTTCCGATATCGTCTTCATCGATACTTCGGTAACGGGCATGTTCGAAAGACGTTATCGCATTGAGCTATAGAACCGTCTACATCACCCAACGTTGTCGCTGTTCATACGAGAACGGTTATATGGTTGTCCGTCAGGATGAGCAGACCAGGATTCACCTGTCGGAAATCGCTATGGTGGTTGTGGAGAGCACTTCGGCCTACGTCAGCTCCTATCTCATGGCGGAGCTGGCGCAGGCCCGCATCCCCGTTGTGTTCTGCGATATTAAGCACGATCCCATTGGACAGTATTCGCCGATATACGGCGCCCATGACTCTACGAAGCGGATACGGGAGCAGATCGCATGGGACAAGGGGCTTGCTGGGATGCTGTGGCAGAAGATAGTTCGTTCAAAAGTTTCTAATCAGGCGAAGGTGCTGGAGATGATGGGGCTGCCTCAATTCGAGATGCTCAGCGCTTATGCTGAATGCATCGAGCCTGGCGATATCACGAATAGGGAGGGGCATGCTGCCAAGGTGTACTTCAATGCGTTGTTTGGCAACTCCTTTAGCCGAGACGCAGATAATTCGATCAATGCTCAGTTGAATTATGGCTATGCAATTCTTCTTGCTTGGCTCAATCGCGAGATAACTTCGCGCGGCTATCTTACCCAATTGGGCATCAACCATTGCAGTGAGTACAACCATTTCAACCTTTCGTGCGACTTCATGGAGCCGTTTCGTCCAGTGATCGATCTTTATGTATTAGCCCATCTTGACCAGGAGCTTGATACGCATGTGAAGTCGGAGATTCTGACTTTGTTTGCACAGCCGTATCACATTGAATCTGGAAACTATAGGCTATCTTCCATTCTGTCGCTTTTCACGAAAACGAATCTTGCGATCATGGGCGGTCGGCTTGGTCTGGACTCCTACTTGGAGTTTGAGATACATGAGGAATAGATTTATGCGCTTGGTCGTATTTTTCGATCTACCGACCGAAACTGCAGCCCAGAGAAAGAGCTATCGTCAGTTCAGGAAATTCCTTATCAAAGATGGGTATCTGATGATGCAGGAGAGCGTTTATTCGAAGATGGTTTTGGATGGTGCTACGGCTGATGCTGTTGTTGCGCGGCTGAGAAGACATCGTCCGTCGCAGGGTTTGGTTCAGGTGCTTAGAGTGACGGAGAAACAGTTCGCATCCATGGACGACATCGCCGGCGCGCGTGCGGATAATCATGTTGTCGACACGCCAGATAGGCTGATTGTGCTATGAAGCTTGTGTTCTCCGGATTTGAATCAGCTCTTATGATCAAGCGAGATAGAGTTAACGTGCTGCGGATTGAAGACCAATCTTTGTATTCTCGTGTTGCATTGTCTCTGTATCGCGGTTTGCCCGACGACTCTTTGGAACCGGCAGCGTTTTTCGATGATTTCGACAAAGAACTTAAAACGAGCAAGGTACTGTATTGCGCTGGCGATGTGCTGACGCTTGATTTGAACGACAAGCGCATAGTTTCGCAGGCCGTTAAGGTGTTGTTGTCACGGTTGTCGAATCATTCGGAATTCATCGCACGAATCGAGGAACTGAATTACCGAATAGAGGATGTTTTCGATAGTGAATTGGTTCAGATGGACGGCGATTATGGTTTTGCCGAAGAGTGGGATAGTTCGAAATATCTCAAGATGCTCGGATTTGGTATAGATGAATCGTCGGATGCAACGGTTTTTTCGCGACTCGGCCATTTTGTTCGCTTGATGGCGGATTTGTTTCCTGATCAGGTTATCGCCCTGTTCAATCTGCGCACATATCTCACTGATTGCCAGTATGAGGAGTTCTGCAGGCAGGTTGTCTCTCTGCAATTGGCGGTCTTGTCTTGCGAGCGGGACTGTGATTGTATGTTCGGGGACCTTGAAAACGGAATGTTTGTAGACATAGACTATCTTGAACGATAGTTATCTTATCCAGAAGGCCGTCCCTTGCAGCGGGGATTTTGCT
>CAUWJA010000348.1:0-4390 GCA_963558905.1 uncultured Eggerthellaceae bacterium | reverse complement strand
CCCTCCGAATCGAAGTAGAAGAAGAAATAATCGGACTGCTCAGGCTGGCAGACGGCCTTGAGGCAATCGAAGCTAGGCGAGCAGATGGGGGTTGGCGGAAGGCCCACGTTGGCATAAGTGCTGTACGGCGTATCCTGATGGATGGCCTCGGCAAGCTCTTCGCGGGAAAGGTCATGGCCGGTCTCGTAGATGGTGGTGGCATCGGACTGCAAATAGCCGTAGCAAGGTTCGCCCTCGGTGTTCAGACGGTTGTAGAACACGCCCGCAACGCCCGCGCGGTTCTCGAAATCACCGGTGGATTCGCGCTCCACGATAGATGCCAGGTTGACCGCTTCGTACAAAGAGAGCCCGCAGCTTTCCGGATAGCTGAAATCAAGTCCGGAAATCTCGGTCTGGAACTGGGAAAGCATCATGCGGATGATGGAATCAGCCGTTGCATCGGCTCCTACCGTGTAGGTCTTGGGGAACAGAAATCCCTCAAGGGAATTGGAACCCGCAGACTCAAGAAACGGATAATCGGATGCATACGCAGACGCATCGGATGCGGCATCCATGAAATCATCCGCGGTCACAGAGCCACCTGTAGCCGACTCCACGGCGGCAGCGATGTCGGTGAGCTTATATCCCTCGGGGATTGACAGGTTTCCGGTATCGGATGCCCCGGCGGCAATCAGATCGATGACTTGGTCAAGCGTCATGCCGGAAGTGAATGTGTACGTGCCCGCTTTGAACTGCGCATCCATGCCGCGTTCCTTCGCGCGGCTCAGAAACGCCTGTCCGTCAGGAACCACGTTGGAGGTTTCCAGCGTGGAAGCAATGTCGGAAGCGGAAGAGCCCTTGGGGATGGTCACCTTGATATCTGCGGAAACCACCACCTCATCACCCGAGACAGCAGATCCAGAGCAGCCCTTGAGGGCGCTGAAGGCGAAGAACCCGCCAACGCCCAGCACGATGACCAGGAGCACGATAGCGAAGACCATGGGAGCCTTGCTTTTGCGGGGGCGGATATGAGAGGTGTCATAGGTGCGGAACTGGCGTTCGCCCTGTGCATGGACCGCGCGAGCGCGGTGGTTGGGATGGGAGCTGTATGTCACCTGTTTACGCTGCATGATGGGGCACTTCCTTCACGATGGAATGCGCGCCGCAAACGTACACAGCGCGCGAAGCGTCGAGCAATCTAATTGTTGTCAGCACTCAAGGACCTGCAGGATGATGCGCACTGCGCAGGCGGCAGGAGTATCTAATCCCGGGCAGAAACGCCGCTGCGGGAATCGAGCCACGTTTGCAGGAAGATACTGGCGGCTATCATATCGACTTTTCCCCGCATGGCGCGTTCATCAAGCCCCTCTTCACGCAAAATACGCTTGGCCTGCGAAGAGCTCATGCGCTCGTCTATGAATTCAAGGGGAAGACGGCATGCCTGGGCAATGGCCTGCGCACGCTTGCGGATGGAGGCGGCTTGCGGGCCTTCCTCCCCCGACATGGTATAGGGAAGTCCGCAAACCAAGATTTCAGGCTCCCAGTCTTCCACCAGACGGCGGAACTCCGCACCGTTGGAGAACACATCCTTTGCGGGAAGCACCTTCAAAGGAGTGGACACCCTGCCATCCGCATCGCTGATGGCGACGCCCACGCGGGCGTCGCCTATGTCCAAAGCCATTGCGCGCATATCGAATGCTATGCGCCGAGCATCTCGCGTGCGGCGGTCAATGCGGCGTCGATGCCTTCGGCATCCTTTCCACCCGCCTGGGCCATGGTGGGCTTGCCGCCGCCACCGCCCTTGATGTTGGAGGAGATGGCCTTGATGATGGCGCCGGCGTTGAATCCGGCAGCCACTGCCTCATCCGTGGCAGCAGCCATGAGCACGGGCTTTCCATCGTTGACGGTGCCGATCACGCAAGCGCCGGGAGCGGACATATGGGAACGCAGGATATCCCATGCATTGCGCAGCGCACCGGAATCAAGCCCGTCGATGCGTGCCACAACCAGAGGATAGCCGACATCCACTGCACCTTCGGCATACGCCGCGATGCTTCCTTCGGCAGCAGCCTGGCTGGCGCGTTTGCGCTCGGCCTCGAACTGCTTGATGGCCGCAAGGTTAGCGGCAGAGCGCTCCGCCACTTCGGCGACGGGAACGCGCAGGATGGCTGCAGCCTCTTTGAGCTGAGACTCCATCGTGTTCATGTAAGCAAGGGCCTCGAAGCTGGTCAGAGCTTCGATACGGCGCAGGTTCGCACCGACGCTGCTTTCGGAAACGATTTTGACGAAGCCGATTTCCGCAGTGTTGGCCACATGGCAGCCGCCGCACAGCTCGCGCGAGAAATTACCGGCCTCGACAACGCGCACGACATCGCCGTACTTCTCGCCGAACAGAGCCGTGACGCCGGATTCACGGGCGGCATCAAGGCTGGTCTCGAAGGTGCTGACGCTGACGGCATCCATGATGACGGAGTTGGCGAGCTCTTCGATGGCGGCGATCTGCTCGGGCGTCACAGCCTCGAAGTGGGTAAAGTCGAAACGCAGACGGTCGGGGCCCACGTAGCTGCCGGCCTGCTTCACATGATCGCCCAGCACGGAGCGCAGGGCGGCATGAAGGATATGGGTTGCGGTATGGTTGCGGGCGATGCGGGCGCGACGGGCTGCATCGACCTCGGCGGCGACGGCGTCACCTTCGGCCAGAGTGCCGGATGCAACCTTCACCTTATGGCATACGAGGCCCTTTTCAGGCGCCTTGGTATCCAGGACCTGGGCAGTGAAGCCCTCTGCGGAGATGATGCCCGTATCGCCCACTTCGCCGCCCATTTCAGCGTAGAAGGGAGTGACATCCAGGATGACTTCGGCCTCTTCGCCCTCAGAGATGGAGCCCACGCGCTGGCCGTCCTTGACCAGAGCGGTCACATGCGCCTTGGCAGCCGTGGTGCCATAGCCCACGAACTCGGTTGCGCCGAGCTCCTTGAGCAGGTCGGCGTGGATGCCGCCGTAGGTGCTCCATGCGGCCTCGGCATCGCCCTTGGTGGCGGCGCGGGCGCGCTCCCGCTGCTCTTCCATGCATGCGGAGAAGGCGTCATGGTCAACGGAGATGCCGCGCTCTGCGCAGATCTCTTCGGTTACCTCGATGGGGAATCCGTAGGTATCGTGCAGGGTGAATGCCGTCACGCCGTCGAGCACATCGCCCTCGAGAGCCGAAAGGGCTTCAGACAGATACGCCTGGCCCTGGCGCAGCGTTGCGCCGAAACGCTCCTCCTCGGAAAGGATGACGCGGTCCACGAGTTCGCGGTTCTCAACGATCTCAGGGTAGACATCGCCCATGAGCTCGACGATCTTCTCGACGTAATTGGCCAGGAAAGGACCTTCGATGCCAAGCTTCTGGCCGTGCATGACAGCGCGGCGCAGCAGGCGGCGCAGCACGTATCCGCGGCCCTCGTTGGAGGGAAGGATGCCGTCTGCGATCATGAAGGACACGCTGCGGCTGTGGTCGGCCACGATGCGCAGCGACAAATCGCTTGCGGAATCGTCTTTGTAATTCTTGCCGCTCAAGCGCTCGCCCACCGCGACAAGGTCGCGGATGACGTCGGTTTCGTAGTTGCTCTGAACGCCCTGCATGATGGCCGCGATGCGCTCAAGGCCCATGCCGGTGTCGATGTTTTTCGTAGGCAGGGGCGCGAGGGTGCCATCCTCCTGGCCGTCATACTGGGTGAACACGCAGTTCCAGTATTCCAGGAAACGGTCGCAATCGCAGCCGGGGGCGCAATCCGGGCTTCCGCAGCCGAACTCCGGACCCTGGTCGAAGTAGATCTCGGAGCACGGACCGCAGGGGCCAGTGGGGCCGGCGCGCCAGAAGTTGTCATCTTCGCCCAGACGCGAGATATGGCCTTCGGGCACACCGAGGTTCTTCCAGATCTCAATGGTCTCATCGTCGTCTTCGAAAACGGTGAAGTACAGACGCTCAGCGGGCAGCTCCAGCACCTTGGTGGAGAACTCGTAGGCCCACTCGCACATCTCATGCTTGAAGTACTTGCCGAAGCTGAAATTGCCGAGCATCTCGAAGAAGCTCAAGTGGCGGCCGGTGGTGCCGATGATGTCGATATCATTGGTACGGACGCACTTCTGCACCGTGGTGGTGCCGATATAGGCGTCATCAAGCTCCTTCACATGAAGGAAATAGGGCTTGAACTGCACCATGCCCGCGCTGGTGAGCAGCAAGCTTGGGTCATCGGGGATCAACGACGAGGAAGGCATGCGCTTGCAGCCCTTCTCCTCGAAGAAGCTCAGGTACTTCTCGCGAATCTCCGCGGTGGTCATGTACTTCATTCGGCTATCACTCTTTCTTCGCGTCTTCAGCGCATTCCGGAGCATCGGGAGCCTGCGGCGACGAGCCTTCGGCCTGGGC
>CAUWJA010000347.1:0-5215 GCA_963558905.1 uncultured Eggerthellaceae bacterium | reverse complement strand
GACGTCGTTGTCATGTGGTCTTCCAACCCCACGTGGTCCGCAGCAGGCTTCCCGGTCAATATCTGGATGAATGCCCGCGACAACGGCACCCGTTTCGTTTCGATCGACCCGTTGTACAACGCTTCCGCCCAGATGCTCGATGCTGAATGGCTGCCTGTCCGCAACGGCACCGACATGGCGCTGATGCTGGCTGTCGCCTACGAGATGCTGCGCCTTGATTCCGAAGAGGGCGACATCATCGATTGGGACTTCCTGAATCGCTGCACCGTCGGCTTCGATGCCGACCATATGCCCGCGGACGCTGCTTTGGATGAGAACCTGAAGGACTACATCCTCGGCAAGTACGATGGAACCCCCAAGACCCCCGAATGGGCTGAGCCCATCTGCGGCGTGCCTGCATCCCAGATGACCGAACTTGCCCGCACCCTTGGCAAGAACAACAAGGTCATGCTGCTGCACAACTACGGTTTCGTCCGTTGCCACGGCACCGAGATGATCCCTCAGATGTTCATGGCCCTCGGTGCCATGGGCGGCCACATGGGCAAGTCCGGACACGCCACCTCCGGCGCTTACCACGCACCTGCGGGCAACGGCGGTCCTGCTCTGGTCAAGGCCGGCGGCGCTGCAACCCCGAAGGTTGCCAGCCCCATCACCACGGGTGTGCGCCAGCCGCAGCTCTATGACATCATCATCAACGGCGGCGGCAAGTTCCTGGACGTGTCCAACGGCTACGCCAAGTTCTATGAGCCCATCCCCACTGAGCTGGGTGCCATCAAGTGCATCTACCATACGACGGATGCGACGCTTCAGACTTCGCACCATCAGAAGGCCGGCATCGAGGCTCATCGTGCGGTCGATTTCGTCCTGACCTACGCCCAGTTCATGACCACGAACGCCCAGTATTCCGACATCATCCTCCCCGTTACTACGGAGTGGGAGACCGTCGGCGGCTTCGGCGGCAACGCCAACAGGGAATTCCTGCCCCTGTACAGCCAGGTCACCGAGCCCATCGGCGAGGCAAAGACCGACCAGGAGATTCAAAAGCTCCTGCTCGAGGGCTACGGCATCGATCCCAATCTGGCATTCGACACCTCTGAAAAGCAGCAGTTCTTCGAGAAGATCGCCACGTCCACGTATCTGGGCGAAAGCGGAGAGATGGAGCCCTTGGTCACCATCACCGAAGAGGATATCGCTGAGTGGGGAGTCAACGGCCAGCCCCAGCAGGGCGTTGTGGGCATGAAGGAATTCATCGACAACGGCGGATACCAGTATCGCCGTGCGGATGGCGACGAGCACAGCCCCTGGGCAGCAACTCCGGCAAGCTGGAAATCTACTGCCAGGCGCGCTATGACCTGATGAAGTCTTTCGAATACGACAACATCGACGCTTACAAGCCCTATCCCACCTACGTCGTTCCCGTGGTCGGCTACGAGACCACGTTCGAGGGCAAGGATATCAACGGCAAGAAGGGCGAGTACCCCTATCTGATGTACAACCCGCACTATCTGCGTCGTTCGCATTCCGTCTTCGATAACTGCCCGTGGCTGCGTGAGACCTGGGGCAATCCGGTTTTCCTGAACCGTGAAGACGCTGCAGCCGAAGGCATCGCCGAGGGCGACACCGTGCTGATTACCACCCCGTGGGGCCAGTCTCTGCGCAAGGCCGCTCTGATGGACGTCCTGCGTCCCGGTGTTGTCGGCGTTCCCCATGGTGCATGGGTCGACGTTGACGAAGAGACGGGCATCGACCGTGCGGGCTCTGACAACTACCTGCTCGGCAACGAATGCGACGGCATGGGTGTCACCGGTTACAACAACAAGGTTTGCCGTATCGAGAAGTACAGCGGCGCTGCGCTTGAAGATGACTGGACGCTTCCCATGCGCACTCCCGAAGTTGCAACCAAGTAAGTGATTGAAAGAGGCGATAGACCATGTCCGTTGGATTCTATATTGATATGACGCGCTGCACCGGGTGCCGCGCGTGCCAGGTTGCGTGCAAGGATAAGAACCGCCTTGATGTGGGTACCGTGTACCGCAACGCCCATAGCTTCTCCGTCGGGTCCTTCCCGAACGTCAAGGGCTATGCCTTCTCCGCATCGTGCAATCACTGCGAGATGCCCGCCTGCATGGCAGCATGCTCGGCAGGCGCCATCGACAAGGCCGAAGACGGTGCCGTCATCATCGACCAGTCGAAGTGCACGGGCTGCAAGGCTTGCCTCGAGGCTTGCCCTTATGCCATCCCCCAGTTCCTTGAGGAGAAGGGTGTTGCCGGCAAGTGCGATTCCTGCCAGATGATCCGCTCCAAGGGCGGTCAGCCCGCATGTGTGGCCGGGTGCCCCAACCGTGCTTTGGACTTCGGTGAGATCGAAGAGCTCAAGGCGAAATACGGTGATGCCCTGGTGAGCGACATCGCCATCCTGCCCGGCTCTGAGACCACCAAGCCCAACCTCCTCATCAAGGCGAAAGATGCCGCCATGGAAGAGGGCTTTGTGGAGATCGCCTGGTAAAGAAACCAGTGCGTCTATGACGCATGGCTGAAAGCGGAACCCGAACGCTGATTGCCGGCTTCGGGTTCCCTCTGTTTTTCCAATCGCAGTACTATCGAAAGGGCCGCTGTGACGGAAGAGATGTTGAATCGCCTTGCATGCAGGGCATACATGTATGAATTGTTCCATGTTGTCTTCGGCGCTGTGCCCGACCAGGATGTTCTGGCGCGGCTTCGCAGCGATGAGACAGCCCAGGTTTTGGACTACTATGCCGATGCCCAGTCAGACCGCGGCTGTTCGCAGGCTTTCGAATCCTGTCGCGCGCTGTTCGAGCAGCCTGCCGGGCCGGATTGCGTCGAAGATTGCGCAGAGGTGCTCAAGTCCAGCTTCACGAGGCTGTTCATGGTTCCCGGTGCGGAATATGTCCATCCCTGGGAATCGCCCTATGTCGGCAAAGAGGTCACCATTTTCCAGGAAAGCACGCTCGACGTCCGCAGGCGCTATGCCGCCTTCGGCTTTCAGGTGGAGGGCATCCGTCACTTCCCTGACGATCACATAGCCACCATGATGCATTTCCTGGGCGCTCTCTCTTCGAATGCTTTCCAGACATATTCCGAAGGCGATGAAGGGCGCGTGCGGGAAATCATGACGGCTCAGGCTGATTTCCTGGACAGCCATTTGACGTATTGGCGCCCAAGGTTCCTCGAAGCGCTTGATCAGCGCGACCTTTTGGGATTCTATGTCGGATGCGCGAAGGCCATGGATGTCTTCTTGACCGACGATCGCGAATTCCTCAAAGGCTATCTGAGGTAGATGCAAAGGGGCTTGAGCTTGTCTCAGGCCCCTTTCATTTCAAGCATCGCGCATACGGCGCCGAATATCTCGGATAGGGCATTGCGGGCGGGGCAATCGATGTCGGCGATGCTTTTGCCGGCATTGGCTGCTTTAGATGTGCTTTTGTCGTAGGGAATCATGCCTGCAAAAGCGATATTCTCCTCTTCGCACCATGAACGGATGGCGAAGGCGTTTTCGGGGCTTGCGTCCCATTTGTTGACGCAGACGGCAATGTCCGTTCGGAAAGTGCGTGCCGTGCGGACCAGCCGCTCCAGGTCGCTTCTGCCGGAGCGGCTCGGTTCGGCTACGACAAGTACCAGGTCGACACCGTTCATGGAGGCTATGACCGGACACCCTATCCCAGGAGAGCCGTCTATGATGGCCAGGTCGGTTGCGGGAGCTGCCGCTTCCATGGCGTTCTTCACCTCGGTGACAAGCTTGCCGGAGTTGCCGCGCCCCATTTTCAGCGTTGCAGTGGAGAAGACACCGTTTTCACCGGTGAAAAGCTCTCGCGTTCCGGCAATGTCGGGCTGCAGCGAGATGGCGCCTGCGGGGCATGCGCGGGCGCATACGCCGCACCCTTCGCATGCATACTCGTTGATGCGGCACCGTCCATCTTCCATCTTCGCCGCCTCGAAACGGCAAAGCCGGGCGCATTCGCCGCAGCCTGTGCATGCATCTGCGTCGGCAACGGCTTTTTCCGAACCCATGAACGCTTCGGACGTCGATTTGGCTGCCTGTCCCATGACAAGGTGCAGATTGGGTGCATCCACGTCGCAATCCGCCACGGCGCGGGCTTGCGCGAATCGGACGAAAGCAGCGGCCGTGGTTGTCTTGCCGGTACCCCCTTTGCCGCTTAGGATCAGCAGCTTCTTCATGCCGTCACCCCCTGGTTTTCGACGTCCGCCGCATTTTCGCCGGCCGCTTCCCCGATGCGTTTCAGGATGCTGCGGAACAGATGCCGCATCTGCTCGCTTGATTCGGATGCGATATGGCCGTCGGCGATTTCGGCAGCTGTTTTTGCGTCATAGGGGATGCGCGCCAGAATCTCCAGGTTGTTCTCGGCGCAATAGGCCTCCAGCGGTTCGAACGGCGCATCCTGCTTGTTTATGATGACGCCGCATTTCCTGCCGAACAGGCGGGCCAGTTCATGGACCATCTTGAAATTATGGAAGCCGAACGCGGTGGGCTCGGCTACGAGAATGCAATAGTCGGCGTCCATTGCGCTCTCCATTACGGAGCATGCGCTGCCAGGCGGGCAGTCGATGATGGTGATGCCTTCGGCTTGGTCCAGCGCGGCTTTGATGACGGGCATCCCCGATGCTTCGCCGGCATCGAGCACTCCAGTGACGGCGCGCACGATTCCGCATTCGCCTATCCCGCGCACGCCTGTCTCCACCGTTCCGATGCGTTTCGGGGCTTCGCTCACGGCTTCGGCGGGGCAGACCATCGAACAGCCTCCGCAGCTGTGGCACATCTCGGGGAGCAGGA
The DNA here is from genome assembly GCA_963558905.1 of uncultured Eggerthellaceae bacterium. Taxonomy (GTDB): domain Bacteria; phylum Actinomycetota; class Coriobacteriia; order Coriobacteriales; family Eggerthellaceae; genus Slackia. The sequence goes on along the minus strand of CAUWJA010000347.1, from coordinate 405 downwards.
GGGGCTTGTCCTTGATATATACCAGAGCATGGAACCTGCAGAATCTCACGCACTCACGGCATCCCGTACAGGATTCAGCATCGAATCGGGGGAGCAGCGAGCAGACCTCGCGGGTCTGGATGTCTCGGGGCTTCAAGAACAGGCGGCCGTTGGGCTCCTCGACGTCGCAGTCGATATAGGTGGCCGTTCCTGCCGCCGCCGCGGCTGCTACGGCAAGATTGACGGAGACGAAGGTCTTGCCGGCTCCGCCTTTGCCGCTCAAGCAGGCAATTTTCAGGGTGTGCTGAGTCATGGCGCGCTGCGATTCCCTGGAACGATCGGCTAGCCGAGCTGCAGGCCGCCGAAGAAGACGGCGGTCTCTTTGAGCGTCCCGGCTTCGAAGGCCGCCAATTCGTCTGCTGCCGT
>CAUWJA010000346.1:0-5400 GCA_963558905.1 uncultured Eggerthellaceae bacterium | reverse complement strand
TGGCGATTTCCAGATATCTCTTGTATCGGGGCGCGGAAAGCCAGGCTTCCATATCGGATCTATTGATATTTGAAGAGTCCGTCATCTTGCCTTCCGTAAGTAATAATTGAGCCCCGGCGACTTGATTCAGCGGTCGTCCCGGGGCTATCTGATGCGTATTCTACTACATCAGCATAATCCCGACCGCGCAATACCCCAACCGTTACCAAATTCGCACTTCGCCAAAAGACAACCCCCCCCCACAAGCTGACCTGCCGTCACCCCTCTCTATCAAATCGAATACTCGCTCTTATAGCGTATATATCGTTTCACTATGCTTCCCCGCACGAATCCAGCAAGGTAAAATATCGAGCCAATCCACCGCGATACACCACGCGCAATCATCGGCACAGAAGGACACCCCATGGCTAGGAAAGAAGCTGCGCTCGACCTCTGGGTCGCCGATAGGCTCACTGAGTGCGACATAGAGTTCACGCCGCAGGGCAGCGGCATCAAGGACATCGAGGAGGCGCTTAAATCCGCTTCCAAGCGCGGGACCGGCAGGACCGGTTACCCCGAGTACGTCGCCCGCGTCGGGCGCTTCATCATCGTTCTTGAGGACAAGGCGAGCCAAGACAGACATGAAAAGCTGACCGATTCCGGCATCCTCGACATGAGCACCAATGCCATCACCGACTATGCCGTGAACGGCGCATACCACTACGCCACCCACATCGCCAAGGGAAGCCCCTTCGCCGAGGTGTTCGCCGTGGGCGTTTCCGGCGACCCCAAGCGCCACACCATCTCCCCCGTGTTCGTCAACGACCGCGAGGGCTACAAACGCCTCGAAGACATCGAGTCCTTCACGTGGCTCTCGCCTGACAACATCGAGGAGTATTACACGCGCGCGGTCCTCGACGAGCCGACCGACGTGGAGAAGACCACCGAGCAGATTCTCAGGGACGCCGCTGAGCTTCACGATTACCTGCGCATCTACGGCTCCATCAAAGACCAGGACAAGGCCCTCGTAGTCGCTGGAATCCTGCTCGCACTCGACGAGATCGAATACGGCGGCTTTTCCATCGCGTCGCTGACCGGCGACCAGACGGAGGGAATGCGCGACGGCGACAAGCTCATGAACGCCATACGCGGCAGGCTCACGCGCTCAAATGTGGGCCCAGACGTGAAGAAGAACAAGCTGCTCTCCGAATTCGGCATCATCCAGACGAGCTTCCGCCTGAACGAGGTCAACGACACGCTGGGCATGACCCCGCTGCGCTACTACACGAACTTCCTCAACGAGCACGTCTTCAAGAACATCAAGTACCAGAAGACCTCCGAGGACTTCATCGGCCGCTTCTATGGCGAGTTCATGAGCTATTCAGGCGGCGACGGGCAGACCTTAGGCATCGTGCTCACACCCAAGCACATCTGCGACCTTATGTGCGACCTCGTTGACGTGAAGCCGAGCGACACCGTGCTCGACCCGACGTGCGGAACGGCGGGCTTCCTCATCGCCGCCATGCATCGCATGCTCTCCCTCGCCTCAAGCGAGCAGGAGCGCAGGGACATCAAGAAGAAGCAGCTCCACGGCATCGAGCTTCAGAGCAACATGTTCGCCGTGGCGGCCGCAAACATGATTCTGCGGCGCGACGGGAACAGCAACCTCGAATGCTGCGACTTCCTCAAGCAGAATCCCGCTCAGCTTCAGCTCAAAGGCGCGACCGTCGGCCTGATGAACCCGCCGTACAGCCAAGGCACCAAGGCCGACCCCGACCAGTACGAGATTTCCTTCGTGGAACGGCTGCTCGATTCCCTCACCATGGGCGCGAGGGCTGCGGTCATCGTCCCCCAGTCATCCATGACCGGAAAGACCAAAGCGGAACAGGAATTCAAAAAGACTATCCTGATGCACCACACCCTCGAGGGGGTCATCACGTGCAACACGGAAACCTTCTACGGCGTTGGGACAAACCCCGTCATTGCCGTGTTCACTGCGCACGAGCCGCACGACCCGCTGAAGGAGTGCCGTTTCATCGACTTCCGCGATGACGGCTACGAGGTGCGCGCCCATGTCGGGCTCGTAGAGGGCGATTCTGCGAAGGACAAGAGACGGCACCTCCTCGACGTGTGGTGGGGGCGCGAAGACGCGCCATCGAAGTTCTGTGTCCGCTCGACCGTCAAGCCTGATGACGAGTGGCTGCATAGCTTCTACTACTTCAACGACGAGATTCCCTCAGAGGAAGACTTCGAGAAGGCCATAGCCGATTACCTCACGTTCCAGTTAGACATGGTCGCCCATGGGCGTGGATACCTCTTCGAGGGAGAACTTGATGCTTAGCCTGCAAGATAGAAACTGGTCTGCCTTTGCGATTGAAGAGTTGTTCACGATCTCCAGTGGCAAACGCCTCGAGTCGAGGAACAAGACACCTGGCACCCGACCTTTTGCGGGTGCAGTCGACAATACAAACGGCATCTCGGGCTTCGTCGGCAATGAAAACAGTTCAATTGACAATAACGTTCTTGGCGTTAACTACAACGGGAGCGTCGGCCTTTGCTTTTACCATCCCTATGAAATAATTTTCTCTGACGACGTGAAGCGATTCCATCTCATAAGCGGTAACGATAATGAACAAATCATGCTGTTCTTAAAGGTTGCCATAGAGCAACAGCGAGCCAAATTTAACTATGGATACAAATTCAATGCCACTCGCATGAAGCGTCAACGAATTATGCTTCCGATTGATGCGTATGGCGAGCCAGACTGGAAGTTCATGGAGAACTATATTCGCGAACGCGAGGCGGCTCAAGTCCAGCGTTGCCGGGAGTTCCTGATGAAGCGCATTGCCGACATCGAGAGAGAGAATAGATAACGCCACTAGCTGCCTAATGCCCTTTACAGAAAAGACATGGCGCTCCTACCGTTTGTCCTCAATCGGAGATATTCAATCCGGTCGCGACATATATGCATCAGAAAGGACTGCGGGCGATACCCCGTACATCACATCGGGCAGTCAGAACAATGGTGTTGGCTATTTTGTCGCCAACAGCAATGACACTCTCGATTCGGGGTACATCGCCCTGAATCGAAATGGGGCCGTAGGCATGGCCTTTTACCACCCCTACTCCTCACTCATGGGCAACGACTGCCGGAAACTCCACGTAAAAGCAGCGGACGGAAACCCACATGTCGGCAACTTTATCGCCCTTGCCATATCAAAACAAAGTGGGTGCTTTAGCTATAGCCGAAAACTGGGCACCGCCCGCTCTCAGGCGCTGAGAATCATGCTCCCCGCAGCCGATGACGGACAACCGGATTACTCATACATGGAGGCCTACGGGCGCAACATCACGCTCAGGCTACTCAAGAAGCAGCTCACCTATCTGACGGCATAGGACATCTCTCTGTACCGACCCAAGGAAAGGACGCGCGACGCAAGGCCTCCTTCGGCGCGACACCGCCATCTCCCCATTTACCAAAATCAGGCGGTTCCCGAACGACCGAGTTGAACTCAAAAATGAACTCAACGCCTCCCTGTCGGTCAGCGATTTCCTGGCACAGCCCGCATACCGTAAGGATGATAGGCGCCTCCAACAAGGCCGGCCTCAGCAATCATCGCCGAGGCCGTCGATCGGATTACCGGCCCGATAGGTCGTCGATCTGCCGCGCGGGGCCGAGACAAGCTTGCCTTCCTTTACCATATCAGCGAGGTAGCGCCTCACCGTCCTCTCGCCGACACTCGAGATTCGCTCGCTAACAGCCGATGCGGGAAAAGAGCCATAGCAGGCAATGAGGCCGTCAACCGCACGCTCGACCTCCGCGCGAGCACGGTTTTTTCCAGATTCACGGGCGGCTCCGTTTCCCTTCGCGCCCTCTGCGACGCCTCGCTCATGGAATGCTCCGCTCTATTCCCCCTCTATCGGATATTCGGGCTCGACATACGGCAAGATCACCTTGAACGCACTGCCTTGCCCGGTCTCGCTGACCAATTCTATACGGCCGCCATGCAGTTCCGCATACTCGCGTGCCAATGCTAGGCCCAAACCGCTGCCGCTTACCGGCCGCTCCATCGAGCTTCTGGCCTGCACGAATTTCTCAAAGATGACATCCTTGTCCGCTTCAGGTATGCCGGGGCCGTTGTCGGACACGACGAAGCGCAAGGTCGAATCCTTCCAATGCGGCACGGCTTCGATGAGCACGGTCTCCCCCTCGGGAGAATACTTGACCGCGTTGCTGCCCAGATTCTCAAGGATATGGAGCACCTTCTCCTGGTCAGCGAAGAACAGCGGCATATTCGGCGATACGACATAGTAGACCGATACGCCCTTCACAGCCGCCAGGGGCTCAAGGGTTTTGCCAAGCGCCGCCATCAGGTCAACGGCATCGACGGTTTGCCTCTCAAGCTGAACCCTACCGTCATCCAGTCTGGTTATCTCAAGAATGTTATGGACCAGCTTCGTCAGTGATGTCGTATTCGCCTGGATCTTCGATAGAATCTCCGCAGCCGCAGCATCGGAAACACCACCCATGGCTTTGAGCATATCCGTATACGCCTTGATGGCCGTCAGCGGGGTTTTGAGTTCGTGGCTCATCATCGTAAAGTAGTGGGACTTGTATCTATCCACTTCTTCAAGACGCCCATTCATTTCCTCGAGATAGCGTGCCTGCTCCTTCAATTCCGCATTCATCTCGGCAAGACGACCGTTCGCCGTGGCGAGCTGTTCGGTGCGCTCGACAACCTTGTCCTCAAGGCTGGAGTGCAAAGCACGCAGATTGCCAGCCGTCTCATTGAAGTGCTCCACAAGACTGCGCACCTCATCTTTGGCCTTGATTGCCACCGGATCGAGGACGACATCAGCCTCGCCGGCACCCGTCTTCTGAATCGCACCCTCGATCTTCTCGATAGGCCGTGTGACATAACGCGTCACGTAGAACAACACCGTGGCGATGCAGCCGACAAAGACAAACAGACCCAAGCCGACCTGCACCGTCGTGCGCTCGAGGGTCGCTTCATCATGCATGGCGGTCGGAATGGAAATGCTCGCCACACCAACCAAATCACCATTCTCGAGCCCTTCCTTGGCGAACCCGGTCACGTCCATCTCGCCGGCAGGAAATCCATGGCACGATTCGCACTTGGAATTCATGGCAAGAGGAATAGCGTATCGGTAGTAGCTTTCATCGCCTTTCTGGGGAAGCTTCGTGAATCCCTCGTACTCCTCGAGCAAAGGATCCGACCTGAACGCCGCAATGGCCTGCAGCTCAAAATCATCCGCCTGATTTTGAGGATTGCGCGGCGCATCCGATACATAACGGATGACATAATCAGTGCGGCTCGAAAACAACGCACCGACCGACGTTCCGACAATGGAACAATGCAGACCCTTGAAGTTGTATTCGCCATCCGCGTCATAATTGAT
>CAUWJA010000345.1:0-5571 GCA_963558905.1 uncultured Eggerthellaceae bacterium | reverse complement strand
CACGACGATGGGGATGTTGTAAAAGCCCATCTCGATCTTCAGAATGTATTCGAAGAAAATGCCCAGGCCGAGGTAGAGCACGAGGAATACCCCGATCGGGGCAAGAGCCCGAACGTTACCTTTTTCCATACTGATTAATCCTCCTAGTCCGGATAACTTTCCTATTGTACATAGGAGGAGGACGAAATGAAGGACGAAATTGCAGGTGAGGCGGTCAAACTCGGAAATCGGCAAAGGCGGTGGCGCGCAATGGGCTCAGTCGGCGCTTTGGCCATCGGCATGCGGTGATGCCGCTTATCCGCCGTAGTGCGGCATTTGGTCTTTGATGTATCCGATCAGGTCGCCGCGTTTATGCAGGTCCGTTTTCTCGTAGATGTGGCGCGTGTGGGCGCGCACGGTGTATTCGGAGATAACCATCTTCTCTGCGATCTTCGCTGCAGGGTATCCACGGGCCAGGTATTCGAGGACTTCCGATTCACGAGGTGACAGGCCGAACTCGCGGGCGGTGGCTTCGCATGCTGCCATAAGGGCTTCTTCGCCCACGTCTAGCGGTTTGGCCGTGAGCTTCTCTATGTAGCGCCCTTCTGCGATGAAGGGAATGACCAGCATCGCCACAGCGCAGAGCAGCGCGGTGGCCACCGCTGCGGCGTACAGTGAGTCCGAGGCGTTTTGCGATTCCAGCATCAGTGCAAGTCCGTTGCCGCAGACCACTCCCAATCGGAACAGGCCTACGCTTATTCCGACCGCAATGGCGGAGGATATGCCGCCCTTATGGGCTACGATGACGAAATACACCATCAGCAGCAGCTCGAATGAGGAGTAGACGGCTGAGGTGAAGAAGAACGAGAAGCTGTCGGCTGCGTGGCCGAGGCCCAGGTGCACCGAAAGCGCCACTATGACTGTGACCATAAGCCATGGCAGCAGGCGGTAAGGGTTGTCGTCGCGATGTGAGATGTTGAGGCAGGCGACCAGGATCAACAGGAATGCGGCCCCCACCATCATGCCGTAGCAGTAGCCCCATTGCCCGCCGGCGAGGCTTTCCTTGGGAACGATGGTCATGAGATGGAAGCAGGCGGTGCTGACCACGCATGATATGCCGCCGACCATGAGCACATTGCGCATTGCCCGATGGCGCATCTCGCTGGGTTTGAGCACGGGGTCGGTATCTTCTTCCTGCGTGCAGACGGTCTCGGCCGGCGGTTTGGCCATCATGATGCCGGATATGATGGGAAGGAATGCTATCAAGGCCGCTGCAATGGCGCCGGGCAGGATGCGCAAGACGATCAGCAGCGCAAGCGTGGATGAGGCGGTGACCGTCATAACGGTCACCGTGCTTCCGGTGATGGCATGCCGTGCGTAATGCTCGCCCCAGATAAGCAGGCAGAGTGATTCGGTCAAGCCCATCAGAATGGGGAGCAAGAGGAAGTGAAGCGCTTCCCAAGATGCGAGGATATTGGATGAGAATGCCGCCGACAGAACGGTCAGGGCCAGAGGGGTGCCCAGCACGAGCCCTTTGACCGATGAAAGCTTATGCCGGTTGCGGAGGATGGCAGCGGTTGCGATGAGCGTGATGCAGCTTGCGGCCAGATAGACGAGCCAGGAGAAAGTGACGGCGTTTGACAGAAGGTCCGAACAGGGCATGGAATTCGGTGCGAACCAGAAGCAGAAATGCCATGCGAATAGGGGAGCGAAGCCGAAGAAGGGCCGGGCGTTCGATATGCGGCGGACGAATCCTTCGCGGCCGAAATCTGCCAAGTCGGCCTTCCTTCATTCATGGTTCTTCGGGCATGCTGCCCAAGCGGATGTCCAGGTTACGAAAACGCTTGAAAGCGTAGCATACGGACATAGTCAATTTTGGGTAATTTCGATATTGGACCACTTTCGACGATGTGCAACGGGGGAATCCGTGGGAGCATCATGGCGTCCGATCGGAATACGGGGCCGGTCGGGTTCGGCGATTGGGCCGAATGACATGCGTTTCCTTTCTCTCGAAGGGCTGGGGTCCGGTCACCCCGGCCCTTCGGCTTTTCTGCAGCCTGCGAAAACCGCGCGAGCGTATTGGCGTCCGATTGCTGTGTCTATGCTGTCCGGCCTTAGGCGGTGCAGCGCAAGCCTCTTTGCCGTCTTGCCGATCTCGTGAAGGGTTCGAACCCGTGTCTGGATTCAAGCGCGATCGCGGGCGGATATGGTGCCCTCTATCTGATTTGGGATACGATAGCGAAGACGTCCTGCGCGGGTCGGGGTGCTCCGTCGGAAAGGCGGATGAGCCGATCGAATGTGGGGCGGCGCGGTTGGGCTGAGTGCGGAATCCGAAAACAAGGAGGAGATCGACCATGGCAATCGATGCATCTGTCGTCGGAAAGAAGTACGGACCGTTCAAGTTTGATTACAGCATGGAGAAACTCAACCTGTTTGCCGTGGGCTGCAATTGCGGACACGACATGAAAGCAGGGGAGGAGTACTACAACGAGTACCTGCCGGGCGGGCTGAAGGTGCTGCCCATCTTCGGTGCCATGCCCCTGGTATGCGGTGAAGTGACCGATACCATCGATTACGGTGCTGACTTGCGCGGTACGCTGCACTGGGGCATTGATTTGAAGGTCAAAAGCGACATGAACCGCTTGGCGAGGAAATCGGGTACCCTTTCCACCGATGTTACCGTGGTGGGCATATGGGATCGCGGTCCTGGCAAGGGCCTGCTGTGCCAGGAGCATTCCGATACCTTCGACGATGACGGAAGCCTGGTGTGCGAGTGCGAAACATGGGATTGCCTGATTTACGATGGCGGTTGGGGTGGCGAGAAACCCCCTGCGGACATCGTGGAGATGCCCGACCGCGAACCTGATTTCACCGCACAGGAGACCATTGCCATGAATGCCGGTCTGGCGTTCCGTCTGACGGGCATGCTGCATCCGCTGCACGTTGATTGGCCGACCGCCAAGGCTGCTGGTTTTCCCATCCCATTCTACTTCGGTCTGGGGTACGCGGGTGTTGCCATGCGCCATATGATCGATCGGTTCATGCCGGGTGAGCCTGAACGTCTGCGTCGCTTCAAGGTTCGCATGTGCGCACCCGTCATGCCCGGCGCCACCGTCAAGACCGAGATGTGGAAGATGGAAGACGGTTCGGTTCGCTTCCGTCTGGTGGATGCTCTTGCTACTACGGCAAAGCCGTACCTTAATTGGGGCATCATGGAATACGAGTAGGCTTCGCTTTCGTCTGGGGCGCTCGACCCTGTCTGCCGCCGCCGCTTCGGCCAAATCTGCCGGTTACTCGCTGGAAGGCCATGGCTCACGCCCGGCCTTCCGTTTTTCATGCTCTACGATTGCAGCCCCATGATCACGGCGGCGGGGATGGGGGCGGGGCTGGCTGCCTGGGCGTCTTCGAGCAGCTGTGCGAAGTGCTCGCCGTCACCGGGGTCGCCTGCGACGGTTCCGTAGTGCATGGGGACGGCGATGCGCGGTCGGACGGAAAGCGTGAATCCCACGGCCTCTTCGGCATCCATGGTGTAGGTGCCGCCAACGGGGACCAGAAGCACGTCGCAGACGACATGCTCGTTTTCGGGGGTACGGTCGGCATCGCCGGGGTGGAAGATGCGCACGCCGTCGACGGTGATCACGTAGCCGAGCCATTGGTTTTCCGCGGGATGGTAGGGTTTGCCGATGTTGAAGGCATGCGTTGCGCGGATTTCGACCGCGGGCGTTCCAAGGGTTTCAGATCCCAGGTACCCGCCGGGATTGAGGAGGTGGAGGCCGCTCGCGCCAAGCGTCTCAGCCAGCTTCGACGCTTGCGATCCCAGGGAGAACGGGGCGACGATGCGCGCTCCGGGTGCCGCCGCTTTTTCGATATCTTCCGGTGAGAAATGGTCGAAGTGGTCGTGCGTGACAAGAATCAAGCTGCCGTCGTGGGCTGCTGCGGGCATGTCGTAGGAATCGATGTAGACTACGGTTCCATCCGATGCTTGGATTCTCACGCAATCATGCGTGATGAGGCGGATTGCGTGCAGGAGTCCTGCGGGTGCGGTTTCGCGGGTGTTCAGGGACATGGGTGCTCCTTCGGTCTGCGTGCCGTCATGGCGGGATCTTGTCCGGAATTATACGGCAGTCTCCGGTTCCGGGGAGTCCGGTCCGATGGCGTCAGGTTGCGGTTCGGCCACGGTTGGATGCGGTGCGCCGCAACGACCCGCGGCGGCGTATAATCGCCTGGCAGCAGATGATGCCGTTCCGGATTTTTGAGGCGCAAGGGACCGGGGCAGGGTGAAGGAAGGACGATGCGGCATGGTGGATGAGGCTCCGAGCATGGATGAGATGCCCGTGATGGGGAAGGCCCATCGGTGGGTTGCGTTGTTGGTGCTTCTCTTCGCCCAGTTCGTCCTGTCTTTCGATTTGACCATCCTCAACATCGCATTGCCGGAGCTTTCGGCTGAGATCCGCCCCACGTCCGATCAGCAGCTCTGGATTGTCGATATCTATTCGCTGGTGCTTGCAGGCTGCCTGGTTTCGGCAAGCTCGCTGTCGGACCGCTGGGGACGCAAGCGGATGTTTCTGGCGGGTGCTCTCCTGTTCGCTGTGGCGTCCGCGGGCATTCTGTGGGCTGAGACCCCGGGTGCCGTCATTGCGATCCGCGCCATTCTGGGTCTTTCCGCGGCGCTTGTCATGCCTACCACCATGTCCATGATCAGAAACATCTTCACCATCCCCAAAGAACGCGCGGCCGCCATGGCCGCATGGTCGATCATCGGCGGATTGGGCATGGCCTTGGGCCCCATCATCGGCGGTGCGCTGCTGGAGCTGTTCAGCTGGCATGCGGCGTTTTTGATCAATGTCCCGCTTATGGCGGTGGCGGTGGTTGCGGGATTTTTCGCGCTGCCTGAGATCCGTCTCAAGAATCCCGGCAAATGGGATGTTGCTGCTGCCATCGAATCCTTGGTGGGTATGGCGCTGGTGATGTGGGCGGTCAAGCGCATTGCGGCCGTGCTCCAGATCAGCGCTGTTCCTGTGGCGGCGCTTGTGGTGGGCCTTGTCTGCCTGGTCATGTTCGTGGTGCGCTGTGCGAAGTCCGAAACCCCGTTGCTTGATGTGAGGCTTTTCCGCAACAAGGCGTTTTCTGCGGGCATCATTGCTGCGCTGGGATCCATGTTCGCCGCCGCTGCGCTTCTGTTCCTTTTGGCCCAGTGGCTGCAGTTGGTGGATGGGTGCGGCCCCATGGAGTCCGGCGTGAAGCTATTGCCGCTGGCGGTAGGAAGCCTGGTGTCCGGTGCGTTGGCTCCCGCAGCCGCCATGCGCTTCGGCACGCGCAGGGTTTTGGTGACGGGCCTGGGCATTGCAGCGTTCGCCATGCTCATGCTGCTGCCGTTCGGAGGGGATCTGACCTATATCCCGGTTGCCATTGCAAGCGGTCTAGTGGGCGTGGGCTCCGGCGTGCTGGCGGTGGGGTCGTCGGTGATCATGTGCGCAACGCCGCCTGAGAAGGCCTCAAGCGCGGCTGCGTTCGAGGAGATCGCATACGATCTGGGCAATGTGCTGGGCGTGGCCATTTTGGGCAGCGCGGCCTCCATCGTCTACCGCATGG
>CAUWJA010000344.1:0-5943 GCA_963558905.1 uncultured Eggerthellaceae bacterium | reverse complement strand
CCCACGATGACGAACTTCTTCTTCGCAAGCACCTTCACGGCCCCACCCCTTTTCTCTCATGCCGAAAAGAGAGGCCGACGTGCTATTCCGCAACCAGTGGGAGCATCACGAAACGGACCGCTCAAGCCCTCGCAGAGACCCCCTGAATTCCAAACGGAATGAGGGCCTATGCGCGATCCTGCATTCGCAAGAATTCCGGCAACTTACAGCCGCATCATTATAGCGCCAGCAGCGTCCGTGAAGTGGTCTTATTCCAGGTACATGTCACGCAAAGCCGCCAGGCGTTCGCCGGTCAGCCCGAACTCACGCTCCAGATAAGCGCTGGTGGTTCCGTACTCCTGGCGAATCTCCTCGAACACACGCCTGCCGAAGTCCTCCACCACGCCTTCGCCCGCGCGCACTGCCAGCTCGAACAGATCGATGCGCGAGAGAATGGGGTGGTCGGCGAGCTTCTCCTCAATGGCTTCGTGACGGTACTCGTTCGTGAGCAGGTAATCCGCGATGATGGTTTCCTCGTCGACTCCCAGCGCCATAAGGATGATCATGGCTGCAATGCCCGTCCGGTCCTTACCCGCGGTGCAATGGAACAGCATGGGTGCCGCGCCCTGCTCCAGCTTCGCCATGAGCTCCCGGTACGCGATGTTGTCGAAGGCCAGCGAGGAATACACCTCCGCGACCGCCGACACGATGCCGTCTTCGGAATCATCGTCCTTGCGGCGGGGATTCTCGATCAGGTTCAAGATGGCCGAAGGCGAGAGGTTCACCTCGTTGCCATCGGCATCCATGCACCCGCTGATCCGCACCTGCTCGGCGCCGGGAATCGCGGGGTCGGGCAGCTCATCGGCCTCTTCTCCGCTGCGCAGGTCAAGCACGTAGCGAATCCCCAGGCCATGCAAGGCATCAAGCTCCGCTTCGTCCAGCTCTCCAAGGGCGGCCGTACGGAACAGCATTCCGTGCTTCACCCTCCTGCCGTCGGACGCAATATAGCCGCCAAGTTCGCGCACGTTGAGTTCGCGGCGAAAACCGGGTACATAGCCTTTCATAACGCGGATGTCTGCCATGGGGATTCCTCTCTGCGGTGCGATGCATCCCGCAAAGTATAGCAACCCTCCTGCGTGGAAACGCGCCCGGCGAACCCCCGTTACCGAGCCGTGCCATGCTCGTAAGGATGGAGAGAGCAGCGGCGGCAGCCATGCGCTGCGACAGTGCTAGAATCAGAGCCAATGAGCATGAACGCCGAAACATACCGCAAGATTTCCGAGCCGTTTCGCCGCAGCGCCGCAGGACGGCGGGCGGTGGAACTGGCAAACCGCGTCCCGACTCTGATCTTCTACGCGGCGTACCCCATCTTGCTCGCGCTCCTCGCATTCACCCGCGATCCGCTGCTTGCCCCGTGCGTGGTTGTTCCGACGACTTCGTTTCTGCTGGTCAGCCTCTTTCGCAAGCAAATCAACGCCCCACGGCCCTACGAGGCGCTCGACATAGATCCGCTTGTGGCGAAAGACACGCAAGGGGAATCCTTTCCCAGCCGGCATGTGTTCTCGGCGACCCTGATTGCCGGGTGCTGGTTCGCGCTGTATCCGCCGGTTGGCGCCGCTCTCTACGCCTTGGCCGCAATCCTTGCCGCCGCACGCGTGATAGGCGGCGTTCACTTCCCCAAAGATGTCGTGGCCGGTGCAGCAATCGGACTCGCGTTCGGGCTCGCAGTGACGGTTTTCGCCTGACGGGGCGGCATCGGCCTTCGCAAGCGACGCCTGTGCATGCCTTCGGACCGCTGCCAACCTTGCACCGCCGCCAATTGCGCACCGCTGCCAAAAACGGGAAAAGCCCGCAGCGCGGAGGGGAAACGCTGCGGGCTCGAGAAGGGCGGGCAGAGGCCGCCTTTGCAGGCTACGCCTTGATGTACTCCGCCATATGGCGAGCAGCCAAACGTCCGGAAGACATGGACAGGCCGGAGCACGATCCGCCGCAATCGTAGTACGGGGTGCTGAACAGGCTGCCGTTCTCAACGCCGCCGACATACAGGCCTTCGATGGGCTTGAAGTCGACATCCAGAACGCGGCAGTATTCATCAGTACGGGCACCGCCGAAGGTATTGAACGCGCTGGGATTGTATTCGAAGGCGTAATACTCGGAAGAGCCATCCTCCACAGAATGCAGGAATTCTTCGCGCTTGTAGAACAGCGAGTCTCGCCCTTCGGCAACCATCTCGTCGTACTCCGCAACCGTATCCGCAAGTTCGGGCAGAGCGGCGGATTCGGCAAGCGCGGCAATCGAATCAGCCTTATAGCACCAGCCCTCTTCGATGGCCTTGGTCAGATTCGCGTCGAAATCGGCGATGGGGGCGTTGAACATCGTCGCTGCGGAAGTCCACACCGCAGGCTTTCCGATGCTTTCGTAATAGCTGGTCTCCTTCATCGAATCGACCACTTTGCCGCTGAAGATGGCGTAGTAGCGCTGCTGGTGCAACGTTGCTTCTCCACCGCCGCTCATGGGCTCTTGGGCGAGCATGTATTCGTTCATGAATCGCTTGCCGTCAGGGTTCACCACCAAGCCGCCGTAGAACGCGAGCTGCATGAACGGATTCGCATCGAACACGGAAATGGTGCTCTTCTCATTCATGCCATAGATGTCGTTCATGCCCAGACCATGGATGCGATCTTCTACGCCGCCCGCTTCGAGGACCATGCGCTGCCCGTCGCCGGTATTCTTTTCCGAACCCATATTGCACAACGTGACGTTGCCGTATACCTGCTTGAGCATTTCCTCATTGGCCATATAGCCGCCCGTGCACACGAGAACCGCCTTGGCATTAACGTTGATGACGTCATCGCCCTGCTCGCACTGAACGCCCACGGCCTTGCCGTCCTGCATGAGGATATGCGTGGCAGGCGTATCATAGAGGAACTCAACGCCCATCCCCAGCAAAGTCTCTTCGACAGGAACGCCCTTATTCTGGGTGACGAAGCCATGGACGCAGGTGAAGCCGGCGTTGTAGCGATCTCCAAGGATGGCCGTCTCGACGCCCATCTCCTGAAGAATGGTGATGTTCTCGGGCAGCATCATGACGCAATCGCGCAGCAGCTTGGCATTGACCGTCCAGTGGGCGAATGTGATCATGCGCTGATACATATCCTCGAGGCTGTAATCCTGGCCGATGGATTTGGTGCCTTCGGTCTCCACGGCGCATGTGCCCGTAATCACATTGAAATTCGAATCGGTCGCGTTGCCGCTCTTCGTGACGACAAGCACGCTGCCGACCCCAAGTTGAGCGGCCTCATATGCCGCCATGCACCCTGCTGCGCCCGAACCGACGATTACGATATCGACGTCACGAGTGCTGGTTGCCTCCTTGAGGGCGGATTCGGTCGCCTGGTCCTCAGACGCCGCCTGGCCTTCTCCGGCCTTGCTCGGCGCTGCGCACGATGCCAGCATGCCTGCTCCGGCGACCCCTATGATTCCCGTTGCCGCACCTGCGAGGAAATTACGACGTGAAAGACCCTTTTCCCCCATGCCCATTGCTTGCTCCCTTCTTCGTTTTCGACAGAAAAACTTTGTAAGACAAGCATAGGAACCTCGGGGGTCCCCGTGAAATATCCGTTTTCGACTTCCTTATAAGGCCGACTTATAAAGCCAGTTCAAGCAGCGCATTACAGATGTTCTTTGACGAATTCGATGAATGGCAGCAATGCCGGATTATCGTTTTCGGCAAGATACGCCCATCCGACCTCAAGAGCTGCATCGTAGCCTTCGACATCACGGACGATATAACCGTCCTGCATTGAGGGCAGCACATCCTCGGGCACCGCCTCGATCCCAAAGCCCATGAGCATGGTGGCGAGCCCGATGCCCTGATCTTCGACGCGAACGACGGGCGTCTGCGCATCGTCGGCAAGATACGGATACGTCTTCAAAAGCAAGGAATTGCCCTCGTGGTCTGCAACGATATGCGGATAGCCCCGCAAATCATCGACAACGAGAGACTTCTTCCCGGCAAGAGGATGGGTCTTCGACATGGCGATGCGCAGCGGCGCGGTCGCGCATCCGACCATGCGCACGTCCGAGCGCTTCGACATATACTCCGTCGCCGTCACGAGAACATCGAACTCCCCCTGGACGAGCTGCGCATATTGGTCCGCCGCATGGGTACGGCGCAGCTCAATCAATACCGCCGGATACTCCGCCGCGAAATCCTTGAGCACGCCGAGCACGGCGGTCTGGCCGGAATTCGTGATCCCGACGGACAGAGTGCCCGCCTTCCCTTCCGCAATTGTACGGGCGCGCCGCGCCGCCCGACTGAGCGTTCCGAGCACGCCCGCGATCTCGTGGTAGTAAACCCGCCCCGCCTCGGTAAGCCAAACGCCCTTCGTGCTGCGCACAAGCAACGGAAAACCCAGCTCCTGCTCAAGAGCGTGAATCTGCTGACTGATAGCCGGCCGCGCAACATGGCACTCATCGGCGGCTTTCGTGAAACTCAAATTGCGGGCAACCGATTCAAAATACTGGAGCTGATTAACCCTCACTGCCCTCATCCCCCCCATAGACGGCACGCTGGAAACGAGTCTTTGTCCCTGGAACATTTTGCGTACGGACATGTCAGGGCCGACAGGCCCCCGACCCCTTGTCACGCGCAAAGCGTACACGATTTCTCCGCTTGGTGAATGCGGGCGCAAAAATTCGGCAAGGTTTTGGGCAGACCCGTAATGAGACCGGTAAGACATTTTCCGCTACCATGCGCAGCATGGAACTCTTGCTGTCACATCAAACCGCACTGGCATTTTGGCGCAATTCGATGAGCGCCGGACATGCTGCGCTTGGACGCCGGAACCACGTTCCGCGATGCGCACCGACGCTCATCCCCGACTTCGATGCCGAACCCATTCGCGGCGCAGCCTTCGAGGGCGGACCCCTGCATATCCTGCTGAGCAGCGGAAACGCGCGTTCCAAGAAGGCCGCGATCGCATCCCACGTGCAAACCGCCCCGCTACCACCTGGGTCAATCTGCAGAATCGGTCACTTCGGCAGCATTGACCTTTACGTCGTGTCACCCGAGCTGTGCTTTATCCAAATGCTGGGCACCCTCGATTGGGTCGACCACGCAATGCTCGGTTTCGAGCTTTGCGGCACCTACCGCACGGGCATCATCGCTGCATCGGCAAGCACAACGCGCTACAACATGGGACGTTTGGCCTCCGTCGATTCGCTGCTCCGCACCGCATCTCTGATGAAAGGCGCGGCGCATTCGCAGCAAGCCGCCCGCGCATGCCGGCTCATCCTGGACAATTCCGCATCACCCGCCGAATCCGTTCTTGCCCTGGTTCTGACCGCCGCAAACTCCAAGGGAGGGTACGGTTTACCGAAACCGCAGCTCAACCCCGAGAAACGAATGATCATCCCCGGGCGCAGACCGCATGCCAATGGCGGAATCTCGCAGAACCGTTCACGCTGCGTGGCATTTCGCCCCGACCTGTATTGGCCAGACGGGAACGTTGCGCTGGAATACGACAGCAGGCAATTCCATTCCGACCCCGAATCCATGACCGAAAACGCCATCAGGTACAACAACTTGCAGGATCGGGACCTAACGGCGTTTATCGCAACCGCCGGTCAATTGAGATCGGTTCACCACTCCGATCTGCTTGCACAGCAAATCGGAAGGGCGCTAGGAGTCAGAACCCGTATTCGATGCAAGGATTTTCGGGCCAAACAGCTGCATTTGCGCCGAAAGCTGGGGCTTGCCTGATGGGCCTGTCTGATGGGGCCCGCCTGATGGGGCCTGTCTGATGGGGCCTGCCTGATGGGCCTGCCCGATGGGGCCTGCCTGATTCCTTCGGCGTTCGAGCGCATGAAGGGACCGACGACCTCGCACAGCTCGCGCTTTTGTCCACTTTGGGAGTGCGGCAGCCAGACTGGACCGTCTTCACGCTGCGTAACCGATCCGCT
>CAUWJA010000343.1:0-8158 GCA_963558905.1 uncultured Eggerthellaceae bacterium | reverse complement strand
GCACATGCCCGCACACAATACGGGAAGCCGCCGGATCCATGCCGAAGTCCTCGAAGATGCGATCGATCACGGCATCGTCGGAAAGCAGCGAGTAAAACGGGTTCTTCACCTCTTTGCGTGCAGCCTTATCTTCGATCAGATACAGCTCGAAGGTTGCCATCTTGCTCTTGGCGAACAAGGGCGACCCCTGTCCCAGCCACAGATACCACAGCAGGTCGCGACCGCGACGGCGCATCTCGGGATCGGGGTCGTCGAAGGCGGCGCGCACGTACCCATCGCAGGCATCGAACAGAGCGCGGCCCGCCAGACGCTCACCGTAGATATCGGTCTCAAGCAGATTGCCCTCTTCGGTCAAAGGCACGCACGCGTGGAACATCAAGGTGTTGCCGCTGACGGCATACAAGCTTCCCGAATCCAGCAGGAAACGCATGTGCTCCTGCAGTTTCGCGCAACCGGAAAACGCCTGTTCAAGCTGAGCCATGACGGACTCTTCCTGCGGCGTGAGACGGTACGGATCGCACGGATCGACCGTGGGGAACACCGTATCCTTGAGGGGATAGGTCACGCCGTCCACCTGCACCGTGCCCGCCTCCCAATCGATGCGGTGCAAAAGCTTGCGGTCCTCAAGGCCGAACCCGGGATTCTGGTCGATGAGCTGGGCCTCAACCTTGAACTGCAGAATGGCCATGGCCTTCTGGATCTTGATATTGAGCTCCGTCTCTTCGGGGGAAAGCCCGGGATTGCCCTTCAGACCGAAAGCGACGCACGGGTCATCGGCGTAAGCCTGTTGGGCGAAAGCGGCCAAGGGGCGCAGATTGATGCCGTAGGCATCCTCCAGGATGGACAGGTTGCCATAGCGCGCGCAATTGCGCACCACATGCGCAATGCAACCGCGCTGGCCAAGAGCCGCACCCATCCACACGATATCGTGGTTGCCCCACTGGATATCGACCGAATGGTGCTCCATAAGCTCATCCATGATCAGATGCGGGGCAGGTCCGCGGTCATAGACGTCGCCCACCAGATGCAGGCACGCCACGTTGAGGCGCTGGATGAGCAAGGCGAGCTCAACGATGAGATCGGCCGCGCAACCTGTGCGGACGGCAGCAGCGGCAGCACGCTCGGCGCGCTCTTCTCCGGCAAGGAGCTCTTCGGCCAAGGCGGCGAAGGAATCGGCAATGCCCGACCGCACATCGGCCATCATGCGCCCACGGGCGGCAACGCGCGCCACGGCGGCAACGCGCGTAAGAGCTGCCGCAAGCCATGCATCCGCGGCATTCGCGGATTCATCCTCCAGACGCACGGCCTCAAGGTCCAGGCGCTCTGCGGGATAGCAGATCAACGCGGAAAGCGCCGCGGATTCCCGCTCATCGATGGCGTCACCGAACGCTTCGGCAATCTGAGCGCGCAAGGCACCGCATCCGCTGCGCAGGACGTGCGAGAACGCAGCGTATTCGCCATGCACGTCAGATGCGAACAGCTCCGTGCCCACGGGCATGGACAGCGCGCATTCCAGCTCGGCGGCAGCGGCAGCGGCCTGCCCGGGTTCAGGGTAGGAGCAGGCGAGCAATTCCAGATAACGCATCTCTGCGGCTTCCATCATAGGTGTGCCTCCTTTGCGGCGGGTTACTGCGGCGGGCACAGGCCGCGTGCCGCAGAGCGATTCATCACTGAGATTCTAAACGCCGCGCACGCCGGCATGCAATAGAATGCTACGTTCGGAATGAATGAAAGGAAGCTCGGCATGCAGGATATAGCACACATCATCGCACGTGAACTGGGCGTCACCGCAGACCAGGTGGAAGCGGTCATAGCCCTCATCGACGAAGGGGCCACGATCCCGTTCATCGCCCGCTACCGCAAAGAGGCGACCGGAGGTCTGGACGATGTGGCGCTGCGCACCCTCGAAGAGCGCCTGGATTACCTGCGCCGCCTGCGCTCGCGCAAAGACGAAGTGCTGGCCATCATCTCCGCCCAAGGCAAACTCACCGACGAGCTGCGCGAGCAGATCGAAGCGGCCGACATGATGCAGCGTGTCGAAGACCTGTACAAACCCTTCCGGAAAAAACGCGCCACGCGCGCATCCAAAGCCCGCGATGCGGGGCTCCAACCCCTGGCGGACCTGATCATGCATCAGGATGACCGCGCAGACTCCGCGCTTGGAGCCGCGGAGGAATTCATCAATGCCGAAGGCGGTTTCGCCACGGCGGAAGCCGCGCTGCAAGGCGCATGCGATATCGTGGCGGAAACCATAGCCGACGACCCCGAACACACCGCCGCGCTGCGTTCATTCACCCGCTCCACCGCCATGATCTGCTCTGAAGCCATCGACGAGGAGGTATCCGCAAGCACCGGTGGCGCAAGCGCTTCGCACGCCGACCCGTATGCCGATTTCGCCGAAGCCGCCCGCCGCATCCCCAACCACCGCATCCTGGCCATCAACCGCGGCGAGAAGGAAGGACGCCTGCGCGTGCGCGTCAGGACCGATGCGGATGAGGCCATAGCGCTTTTGGGCGGACGAATCGTGCGCAGGCGCGGACCGTTCGCCGAGGCCCTGGATGCCGCCATCGCCGACAGCTACAAGCGCCTTTCAGCCCCTTCGCTTGAGCGGGAGCTGCGCGCCGAGCTGTCCATCCGCGCAGAAGACGACGCGGTGCGCGTATTCGCCCGCAACACTGAAAGCCTTCTGATGCAGCGCCCGGTGCGCGGCGCCCGCGTTGTGGCGCTGGACCCCGGATACAGAACCGGCTGCAAGGTGGCCGTCCTTGACGAATTCGGCAAGCTCTTGGAGCACACCGTGGTCTACCCCACCCCGCCGCGCAACGACGTCGCAGGCGCCAAGCGAACGCTTGCCGCCCTGGTGCGCCGCCACCACGCCAACACGGTGGTCATAGGCAACGGCACCGGCAGCCGTGAGACCGAAGAGATGGTTTCCCAGCTGATTGCCGAAAGCCCCACGGAGCTTCGCTACACCATCGTCAACGAAGCCGGCGCATCGGTGTATTCCGCATCCCAACTTGCCTCCGAAGAGCTACCGGGGCTTGACGTGACCGTGCGCGGAGCCATGAGCCTGGGGCGGCGCCTGCAAGACCCCCTGGCGGAGCTGGTCAAGATTCCACCCCAGTCCATCGGCGTAGGCCAATACCAGCACGACCTTGACCAGACGGAGCTGTCCCGCGCACTCGCAGGCGTGGTCGAGCGCGCCGTGAACACCGTGGGCGTGGACCTCAACACCGCAAGCGCCAGCCTGCTGGGATACGTTTCCGGTATCACGCCCGCCATTGCACGCAACATCGTGGCGTACCGCGAGGAGAACGGCCCGTTTACCGACCGGCGCCAGCTCAAGAAGGTGCCGAAACTGGGACCGAAGGCCTATCTGAACTGCGCGGGCTTCCTGCGCATCACCGGAGGCAAGAACCCGCTTGACGCCACAAGCGTGCACCCGGAGAGCTATCCTGCGGCAACGGCCGTGCTCGAACGCGCCGGCGTGTCGGCATCCGCACTTGCCGCCGGAGGCATTCCCGATATCGCCGAACGGGTTGGATCGGTGGGCGAACTCGCAGCCGAGCTGGGCTGCGGCGTTCCCACCCTGCGCGACATCATCGCCGAGCTGGCCAAGCCCGGCCGCGACCCGCGCGATGACGCCCCCGAAGCCGTATTCAGCAAGTCCGTACGCTCCATGGATGACCTGGCCGAAGGCATGGAGCTGACCGGAACCGTACGCAACGTGGTGGACTTCGGCGCGTTCGTGGACATAGGCGTCAAGCAAGACGGCCTGGTCCATATCTCGAAAATGGCGGAGCGGTTCATCAAGCACCCCAGCGAGGTGGTTGCCGTGGGAGACACCGTCACCGTCTGGGTTACGGGCATCGACCGTGCCCGGGGAAAGATTTCGCTTTCCATGGTGAAGGGCCGCTAGCCGCCTACGACTCTTCTTGGCGAAGGGCCGCACCCAACGGTCCTTCGCCGGCATGCAAGGTTCGCTATTCGGCTTTCGACGTCAGATGCCATCCGTTGCAATAACGGCACTTGTAGCAACGCAGGCCGGGCCTGCCGTACTCAGCGCACGAGCGGATGGCCTCCTCTGCGCTGGCCCGGTCCGGGTAGCGGTTCTTGGATTCGCAGGCCCTGCGGCGCAACGCCTCCTCATGTTCTTCATCCGCGCGCTCGCGCCTTTTCTCCTCTGCGGCGAACAACTCATCGAATCCGCCCGATCCATCCCACGATGCGGCGAATTCCGCCCGTTGCTTCGCCTTCGCCGACCCTTTCCTGCTGCCCACGGGCACCTCTTCCCCCATCATTGCGAAATGCTGTTCGCCAATCTTTATCGTGAGCAAGTATACAGCCGCATCAAGCCCTGATTGCCACAGGGCGCCGAAAGCGGACGCGGCCGCCCAAACGCTCCATAGACGCAACCGGCTTCGCACGGTATACTCATCCGGTCAAACCAGCCGAGGCCTTTGGCAAGCGTCGGCGCGAGAAAGGATCCGGTGCATGAAGAACTAACGATGCCCAAACCACATCAAGACATTGTGCCCGCTTCGCCGAAGATGCCCGCCCCCGGCGCGGTATCGGGCGATTCCCGCCATGCTTGCTGTGCCGCATCGTCTTCATTCCCCTTGCACCTCATCATACGACAGCGCCAGACGTCCCGCATCGGCGTCTTCCACGCATACTGCAACCCATGAACCTTGCGGCGCAGCAGGCTCCTGAAAGGAGCATCATGCTGCTGCATCTCGATTCTGTCACATACACCTACCCCGGTACCGCCAACCCTGCCGTATCGGACATCACCGCCGTTTTCCCTTCCGGCTGGACGGGCGTGGTCGGCGACAACGGCAGCGGGAAAACCACGCTCGCCCGTATCGCATGCGGCGAACTCAAACCGGACTCCGGCTTCGTCCATCCCGCCCTCTCCTGCACATACTGCCGGCAAGAAACCGACGAAGCACCTGCAGATCTTTTCGACTTCGCCTGCTCATACGATCGCACCGCCCTGCATGCGCGCAGGATGTTGGACATCGATGACGCCTGGGCCTGGTGCTATCCCGAGCTATCAGGCGGGCAGCGCCGCCGCCTCCAGATAGCATGCGCACTCTGGAGGCGGCCCGACATCCTTGTTCTCGATGAACCCACCAACGACATCGATTCGGAGACGCGCGAAGCGTTGGAGAGCGCACTTCACGCGTTTTCCCAAACGGGCGGCGTGGGAATTCTCATCTCCCATGACCGGGCGCTGCTCGACGCGCTCTGCAGCCAGTGCCTGTTCCTGTCGGCAGGGCACGCCACCATGCGGCAGGGCAGCTATTCGCAAGGGGCTCTCCAGGCACGCCGCGAGCGAGATACCGCCGCATCCCAGCAGGCCAAAGCGCGCCATGAGGTGGAGCGGATCAGCCGCGAAGCGCAACGGCGCCGACAGCAGGCCGCGCAATCCGCTGCGAAACGCAGCAAGAAAAACCTCGATCCCCGCGACCATGACGCACGGACGAAAATAGACCTGGCCGTCTACACCGGCAAAGACGGAGTGGCGGGACGCCTCAGTTCGCGCATGGAAACGCGGCTTGCGAAGGCGGAAAAAGCGCTTGCGCGCATCCAAGTGGAAAAGCGCTACGAAAGCCGCATCTGGGCGGACGCGTGCGTTTCGAAGAGGGCATGTTTGGCGAAACTGCCGGCGCAGACCATCATCAGAGGAACGCTGCGGCTAAGCATCCCGGACATCTCCATCAGCCCCACCGACCACATCGTATTGACCGGTCGAAACGGCTCAGGAAAATCCACGTTGCTCCGCAGCATCTTGAGCGAGATTCGCAATGACACCCCGCTGCTCTCCATACCGCAAGAGCCGACAGAAGCCCAGCGCGCGCACGCCCTTTCACGCCTGGAGAAACTTGACAGAAGCCAGCGGGGCAAGGTGCTTTCCGTCGTGGCTCGCCTGAATTCGAAACCGGAAAGCTTTCTTGGAGCGTCCCCGGTCAGCCCCGGCGAGATGAGAAAGCTCATGCTTGCCTTGGCAACGTTGGAATCCCCCTCGCTGATGGTGCTTGACGAACCGGCAAACCACCTCGATATGGACTCGATTGCAGCGCTCCAAGGCATGATCGCCGATTTCCCCGGAGCCGTGCTGATGGTCACGCACGACCGCCGCATGGCCGAAGAGATTGCCACACTGCGGTGGCGCATCATACCCGTCGAATCTGAGCAGGATTGCCCCGAAGGGCAACGGGCCTTCACGCTGCGCATCGACTGAAGGCGCCGAAAGCGCATCCGCGTCGAAACAAGCCGGTGCGTTTTAGAGAAACATCGCCATGTACAACGGCAAGGTCACTCTCTTTCCATCCCGCGACACGCTTGCCCGACCCGAAACGCGCACGGCATCCGAATCCACCAGACGGCATCCCATGGGCACAGCTGAACTGCGCAGCACGTGGTCAAGCGATGCCGTCGCGCGCGGCTTGGCCACCTTCACCTCAATGGGAATCACGGAACCCGCTGCCTCCGCGACGAATTCGATGCTGTAATGCACGTCGGATGAGGTCCAATACCGCAGCGGGAATTCCCGACGTGCGAGCATGCATGCAACCAGGTTCTCATACAGGCCGCCCAGCACCGGGCCGTCCAGCGTTTCATCCAAGACAGCTGCCTTCATGCTGAAGTCATACATTGCCATGAGCAAGCCGGTATCCACGGTATAGAGGCGAAACCTGCTTGGGTCCTCATATGCCGCAAGGGGGAACCTTGGCATGGACACCGCGCAACAGCGCTGGACTATGCCGGCCTCCGAAAGCCACAGCGCTGAATCCTCGAACTTGCGCGCACGGCCGCCGCGCTCAACCACCGCATAGGAGAACTTCGTGTTCTCCTTGGCCAGCTGTCGCGGAAGCGAAAGATAGCAGGCGCGGGCCTTGCGCTGCCTGACATCGCTGCCCGCCGCGCCGATGTCGGACATATAGAGCTCATGGAGTTTGAGCTGCACCTCATGCACGGCGGAAAAGTCCCCCGACTCAGCGTACTCGCGAACAGCCTCCGGCATGCCGCCCACAACCAGGTACTCGCGCACAAGGCGCATCATGGCCTGATCGAGAGCCGGGGGCACCGGTTCCTGACGGTCGAAGTAGCCGCCCAACTGCTCAACGGCTTCGGCGCTGTAACCGCGCGACCACAGGAACTCCTCGAAATCCAACGGACCCAAAACCACGCGGGATTCGCCAGGCTGCTGCGATGAGCCGCCCGGATAGGGACGCATGGCCGCAACGATGTCGAAGCGCCCATCCGCAGCAAGACGCCCCAATGCCGCTCGGATGCCGGGGAACTCCTGGAGCTCATCGACGAACAGCAAGGTGCTGCCCGGCACCATATGGGCGCCTGGCACATAAAGCGAAATGAGGGAGATGAAGGACTCAGCATCCAGGGGCCCATCGAAGATGCGCGCAAAATCCGGTCGCTCAAGCAGGTCCATGACAATGACGCTCACGTAGCTTTCGCGCCCGAATTCCATCACGGCGTTGGTCTTTCCCACCTGGCGCGAACCTTCTACGATAAGGCACTCCTGCAGACCTGCAGCCTTCCACCGGCGAAGCGCTCCGTCAATCTTGCGAGCCAAACGCCCATTGCCGCACCTAAGACCCTGCTGCGTCATTCTCCCCTCCCCTATCCATTTTTCCGCACTGATTCCTCCTATAGTATGCCATTTTTCCGCTATGTTAGCGAGCAAGGTAGTCACATTTCCCGATATTTCGTTATCAGGATTCAAGGGTACGGAAGGACTCAGGACGAAGGGAGGAGACGCGGATCCTACTCGTAGCTGTCTTCGGTGATATCGAAATGCTTGGGAACCAGCTTGAAGACCACGATGGTGACCACGATCATGATCACGCCGCCGATGGCGCTCGTCAGTACGATGGAATCCGTGAACGACGCCATGCCCTGGGTCAGAAGAGCCGTCACGCCGGAATCAGCGGCTATGGAAGTGCACGCACCGAATGACTGCATGGCGGCATCGACCGCTGCCGCATCAAGACCGGCATCCAAAAGGGCAGGAACGTCGAAACCCGCCCGATAGACGATGGATGCCGCGCTGCCCAGGATGGCCACGCCGAGCACATTGCCCAGATCGTAGGCGATCTCTTCGAACGCCGCCGCGCTGGACGCCTTCTCCGGC
>CAUWJA010000342.1:0-1504 GCA_963558905.1 uncultured Eggerthellaceae bacterium | reverse complement strand
CCTTCGCCTCCCTGCTTTCGACGAGAATCGCGAACAGCCAATTCACCACAATGGAAACAATCATCAAGACCATATAGACAGGCTCGCCCCATGCGTAGAACAGCAACGAGGCGAGCAACAGGATGATATTTCTGTATGCCCTGTTCGGGATGACGAAATACGCCACGAGCACTGCAGGGAGAAAGAGGAGCAAAAACACTGAGCTTGAAAAGACCATTTGCGGAATCCATCGGACCTAAGATTTGAGAAGGGCTTTCATTCCCGTGACCAGAGTGATTCCGTATTGGGAGCCCACCGCCCATTTTCCGCCCAAATCCTCCACGAGAGGAGCGCAGCCGCGAGTCACGTATTTAAAACGCGGGTCAACACAGACATTCACAAGAGGCAGCGTGGAACCATATGCCTTAAGATGCTGCACCTGAGCTCGCAACCCTGTGCGAACATCGGGGAATGTCGCTCCGGCAGCACCGCCGCCTGTTGCACCCAATCCGCCGAAATTGCACTGCTCAGCCTTCACATCGCCCCCAAATTGGAGCCAGCCGGTTTCATGCATAACCTGTGCAAACAAAACTTCTGCTCGAACCCCCTCGACCTTCGCTTCTTCATAGATAAGCGTACAGAAATCCCTCAGGGTTGCAGCTCCGCGAGATGCGTACACCTTTGCAGGATAAGCATGACCAGACCTCTCATACGCACGAACCATCTGATCGACAGATGTCTGCGTGGCACCCATGATGGGTTCACCCACCGCTTCGAACTTGACCGTCGACGTCGACACCGTGCGACCGTAAGCGTCGCAGACATCCACCCACAGCTCATAGGTACCGGCCTTCGTCGGCGTAAAGGAGCCGGTTTTCTCAGCAGTCATCTTGCCTGTGGATTTGAGAGTGGAATCCCATAGGCTCCAAGTGCTGCCATAACGCCACGCATAGTTGTATGTCAGTCCGCCCGAATCCGCACCAGCCGCATTAGCCGAGAAAACGACCGTTTGGCCAACCCGCCCAGAAGAAGGTGCGATGGTCTTCGTGGCAGTCCAGGACAAATCCTTGACCAAGACCTTTGCCGACTTGGAGGTGACGGTCCTACCTGATGGATCCTTGACATCTACCCACAGCTCATAGGTACCGGCCTTCGTCGGCGTAAAGGAGCCGGTTTTCTCAGCAGTCATCTTGCCTGTGGATTTGAGAGTGGAATCCCACAGGTCCCAGCCGCCCTCGTAACTCCAGGCGTAGCTGTAGGTCAACTTGGACACATCCGTTCCTGTCACATTCGCCGAGAACTCAATGAGCTGCCCAACTTTGGAAGAGGCAGGAGCGGCAACGCTTTTAACCGCCCAGTCGTAGTCGTTAACATCAACCACGGCAGACGATGTGGTCACTTTGCGACCGGTTTTGTCAATGACATCAACCCAAAGGACGTATCGCCCAGGCTTTTTCGGGGTAAACGATCCAGTACTCGAAGTAGTCGCTTTTCCGGTGGACTTGACAGTCGAACCCCATTCACT
>CAUWJA010000341.1:0-1506 GCA_963558905.1 uncultured Eggerthellaceae bacterium | reverse complement strand
TTCGCGGCAAACTGCTCGTTCGAAAGCTCATCAGAGATGATTCGGGCATCGGGGAGGTTTACGGACGCCTCATAGCCCTGCAGCGCTCCGGTGTGCATCTGGATGGCGTCCCCCGCATTGAAAGCTGCCACTTGGTTTCAATGGCTCCGAACACCGAGGGGCTTGCGGGTGTGCCGGCGGGTATGTGGCAATGCGTGATCATGGAATACGTGGAAGGGGAGACCCTATTCGAGATGGTATCCCGTCGGGGTGCGTCGCTTGGGCTGGCCGCCGAGCTGATGCCTTCGATCTGCGATGCGGTCTCGAGTCTGCATCGGGCTGCCGGCGGCCCTATCATCCATCGCGACCTCAAGCCGGAAAACATCATCGTGTCTCCCCATGGCGCGATGCTGATCGATTTCGGCATCTCCCGTATCTACAAAGAGGGCAGGGACCGCGATACTGCGATGTTCGGAACGCGGGCGTATGCGCCTCCCGAACAGTTCGGATTCGGGCAGACGGACTGTCGAAGCGATGTGTACGCTTTGGGAATGCTGTTGTTCTTCTGCCTTACGGGCGAGGCCCCTTCACCCCGGTTGCAGCGCGTCGGTTTCTCATCTGCGGGATGCCCCGGGCCGATTTGCGGGATCATGGTGCGCGCCTGCTCGTTTGACCCTGATGCCCGATATGCTTCGGTCGATGAATTCAAGACGGCGTTTCTTGCGGCATGCGAGGGGCTTGTCCCCGGAGTCCATGCGGAGCCCGTGCAATCCTCTGATCCTGCCGAAGCGGATTCCTGCGAAGATGATGGCGCGAAGGGCGCAGCGCCGGCGCCTCAAGCGTCGATGTTGTCGCGTGTCCCGAGACGTATCGGAAAAGCCTGGAACGTCTGCCTTCTCGTCGCGTGGCTGTTTTTCCTGGTAGCCAGTGTCGGGTCCGCGTGCGTACCTTCCGGAGATGCCCGAATGCCGTTGGGCATCAGATTGCTGGAGTACGTAGGTACGGGTTTGGGTTTCCTGACAGTTTGCGGGTTTGTGCTGATGGACCGCAGACCGCTCTATCGCATTCTTCCGCGGTTGCGCGAGGTTCCCGTGCTTGCTTCGGGTCTCATGGCATTCGGGGCGTGGGCGCTTTTCGTGTTTGCGCTTTCCATGTTCGAGATGGCTGCGGGATTCGTGTGAGTTGATGATGCGGAGCGGCTCGCGTGAGTCCGCCTTTGCTACACTGCTCGGTTATGGATACCAACGAACATACCACCCCGACTGTGCCCAGCGCCTGTTTTTCGCCTGATGGGCTCCATCGCCGCATGGAGCTGCTTGCGCCGGCAGGAGGCATGGAGCAGCTTGAATACGCCGTCAATTTCGGCGCCGACGCCGTTTACCTGGCACTCGACCGTTTCGGCATGCGCCGCCGTGCTGAGAATTTCACGGCGGAAACGCTGCCCGCCGCCATCGCCTATGCACATGGCCATGGCGTGAAGGTGCACGTCACGGCCAATATCGCCATGCACAACGAGGACATCGACGA
>CAUWJA010000340.1:0-1536 GCA_963558905.1 uncultured Eggerthellaceae bacterium | reverse complement strand
CACCCTGCTCTTGTACGGAAGACCCCTCCGCCTCCCTTACGGAAAATGAACAGGCTGCACCCTCGAGGGATTCAAAGCTCTCGAAATCCTCGATGCCATCGGAAGAATACGAAAGACCCTCGAGGGCATACGTTCCAGCCGTCAACCCTTCGAGCGCAAACAGCAGAGCCCCGTCGGTAGAAGCAGCTACAGGAGCTGTCGAAGATACTCCGTCGCGGGAGTAAACTAATTCGACATCCTCGGCAGCAATACCGTCGGAAACACCTACGACGATATTCTGGACGGAACCAGACACCAATTCGGGCGATTCAATGTAGAGATACGTTGCGACACTTGGCACGTCAATTGAACTCACGTCTTCGGAAACGCCGCTGGAATCTGCCTGCTCCGTAGCAAAAGCGGATAACGGGACGAAGGAAAGGCATAACAGCGCCGCGAGAGCTATTGCAGTGAATTTGCGAAATACAGTCCCCATGAAATGCTCCTTGGAATCAAATTAACTGGGGAATTATACCGCATCCTGCTTAGTTCACTCTCAAAGCATGCTTTCTTCATCGGCTGAAATCAGACATATCCACATGAACCGCAAAACGGACATCCCGAGATACATCAGCATCGACAGCACTGCGGCGCAGCGCTGACCTGCTTCATTGTAGCCGTTATAATTACGCTCGTGAAAAGCACCGAGCAAAGAAACGGAAACCTCTGGAATATGCGAAACGAAAACGGAACTGACGCGGCCGAGCCCTCCGCATCCCCCGAGCGATGCGGGCGGGACAGGAAAGGCCTCGTCAAACAGGCGGCGTCCTATCTGCTGGTGGGCGGATCATCCGCCCTCATAGAGCTCACGCTGTTCCAAGCACTCTACGCCCTCACGCCCATCAGCATTGCCGCAGCGAACATCATCGCGGTCATCGCATCCACCGTCTTCAACTTCACCGTGAACCGCTCCGTCACCTTCAAAAGCGCCGGAAACCCGATGCGCAGCCTGGTGCTGTATCTCATCCTGTTCGCCTTCAACATGACGTTCTCCACGCTGGCCATCGCTTGGATGGTGAGCCTCGGGGTGCACTCCGTCATTGCGAAACTTGCGACCATGGCCTGCATCGTGCTGTGGAACTTCGTCTTGTACCGCAAGGTCATCTTCAAATAAGGCGCCCCGGGCAACGTCTTGACAGAACCGGCCTTCGGCTATAATTGTGTGATTGGCAAAATAGAATGACACACGAGGAGGATCGTTGAGCCGGATCGACGTCGCGCTTGCAAAAATCCATCACACCAGGAAAAGCGCAGTGGTTTTCGCGGGAATCTCCATCCTGTTCTCGCTTTGCACGACAATCGAATATTACTGGCAGGATGTTTCCAGAATCAGCGTGCTCTCGCTCTTCCTCATCATCTCAGCCGCCGCATTCATCGCCTCCGGTTTCATCGGGCACAGCCTGGAGCGCCATAGCAACGCCATGAATCCGACCCCCCCCCAATCGCTAGCCTAGTAATCCCGTTTCTCGTCATCTTCCTCAGCTTCTTTCTCAATTG
>CAUWJA010000339.1:0-1537 GCA_963558905.1 uncultured Eggerthellaceae bacterium | reverse complement strand
CGTGTGCGTTCGACTCGAAGGTCGATGCCGGTGGAGCTTTGGCTGTCGACCGCGATGTGTTCTCGGAGGCTGTCAGCTCGGCTGTCTGGAGCCATCCCTGCATCGAATACCAAGTTGCCGATGTCTGCGATCCCGGTCTGCTTCCGACGGCCGATGCGTGCATCCTTGCATCAGGCCCCCTTACCTCCGATGCTCTGGCTGCGTGGCTGCAGAAGATCACGGGCAGTGAGAACATGGCATTTTTCGACGCAGCCGCGCCCATTGTCATGGCCGACTCTCTCGACATGGATGTTCTGTTCCGGCAATCCCGCTATGAGTCGGATGCCGTAGGGGATTACTTGAATGCTCCTTTCACGCGAGAGGAATACGAATCATTCATCGATGCGCTGGTGTGCGCCCAGCGCGTCATAGCCCGTGATTTCGAGACCAAGGATCTGTTCCAGGCGTGCCAGCCTATCGAAGAGATTGCCAGGAAGGGCACGGATGCGCCCAGGTTCGGTACGCTCAAGCCTGTCGGATTGACCGATCCTGCGACCGGCAGACGTCCATGGGCCGCCCTGCAGCTCCGGTCGGAAAACACCGAGGGCACTGCATACAATCTGGTCGGGTTCCAGACGAACCTGACGTTTCCTGAACAGCGCCGGGTGTTCCGTATGATTCCCGGTCTCGAGCATGCGGAATTCGCACGTTACGGCGTGATGCATCGCAACACCTTCATCCAGGCGCCGAGATTGCTCGATTCCGGCCTGCGCCTTAAGGGCGTGTCTTTGCAGGAAGGGCATTGCCCTGTCTATGTCTGCGGTCAGCTCGCGGGCACCGAGGGCTATTGCGAAGCCATCGCTTCGGGGCTCATATGCGCTTTCAACGTGTTCGCCCATCTTGAGGGGTTCGGGCTCTCCGCAATGCCCTCGACCACCGCTTTCGGTGCACTGCTGCGCTATGCCACCGATCCCGAGACGCGCGATTATCAGCCTATGCATGTCAACTTCGGCATCATGCCTCCGTTGCAAACCCGTATCCGCAACAAGGGCCAGCGCTATGCGGCGTATGCGCAGCGCGGCAGGGAAGACCTTGCGTCGTATGCAGCGACCCTGCGCGGTCTGGGCATTCTCCCGCCTGCCGGCGAATGTTCTGATCAGGCGTGATGCCGTCGTGCCTGATTGCGGACCGGTTGCCGGCAGGGAGCTTGCCTCCCTCATCGATGCATTCGCCGTCTCCCTTGCGGCAGAACGCAATGCATCCGCCCATACCATAAGGAGCTATCGCGCCGATTTGTCGGATTTCGCCCGATGGGTTGACCGTTGCGGCGTTGATCCTCTCGCCATCGGCCATCGCCAGATGCGCCAGTACCTCTCCGAGCTTGACCGTGCCCGTTACAGCCGCACCACCGTCAACAGGCGGCTGTCCTCGTTGCGAGGGTTTTACTCATGGCTCAACACGTCCGGCGTGACCGATGTGAACCCCGCTTCGGCCATGCAGGGCCCCCGTCGTGCGCAGGGCCTCCCTCGCACTATCCCGCCCGATGATATGGCGGCGA
>CAUWJA010000338.1:0-1542 GCA_963558905.1 uncultured Eggerthellaceae bacterium | reverse complement strand
CACAGGATGCTCGAATTGGCCCGGCCCACCGCACCGTTCATCTTCATGGACGCCGGCGCCCCTTGCGTGCACGGGACTTGTCCGGAAGGCAAGATGACCTGCGGAAACCCGTATGAGAAAGTGGTGCGTGGGTAGTGTCTGATCTCAAACGCGCCTTCGCTGAGGACGGCGCCAGGAAAACGCACGTCGGGGGTCAGGCTCTTATCGAGGGCGTTATGATGCGCGGGCGGTACAACTGGGCCGTTGCCGTGCGCGAACCCGATGGCGGCATCTATACCGAAGAGCATGATCTTGCCAGCGGCAAAGATAAGAATTCCTGGATGTACTGGCCGCTCGTGCGCGGCTGCACATCGCTGATCGAGAGCTTCGCGCTGAGCTTCAAAGCCCTCGAGGTTGCCACCGCGCATGCCTACGATGCCGAAGGAGCCACGTACGGCAACCCGATCACGCCTGAAGAGCGCGCCAAGATGGAGAAAGCCGAGGCGAAGGCCCGCGCCAAGGCCGAGAGGAAGGCCGAGAAGGCCCGTGCCAAGGCGGCACGCGAAGCCTCGCGCGACGGCGGTGCCGATGCCGCCGCTTCTGAACCTTCTGCGCCCGAACCCCTCGCGCCTGAGACCGATTCGGAGGACTTCGGGTTCGGCCGCACCGAGATGATGGTCTCTATGGTCATCGGCGTTC
Organism: uncultured Eggerthellaceae bacterium; assembly: GCA_963558905.1. GTDB lineage: Bacteria > Actinomycetota > Coriobacteriia > Coriobacteriales > Eggerthellaceae > Slackia. The sequence continues at coordinate 864 of CAUWJA010000338.1, read as the reverse complement.
TCGTGGGCGTCGGCATCTTCATCCTGCTGCCTGCGCTCATCGCCAATCTCCTGGTCGGCGAATATGACGACCACACTCTCATGTGGAACATCGTGGACGGTATCGTTCGCGTGGCCATCTTCGTCTTCTACATCTGGCTGATCGGCCGTATGAAGGACATCAAGCGCATGTTCGGATACCATGGGGCCGAGCATAAATCCATCCATTGCTTCGAGCACAGCATGCCCATGACGCCTGCCAATGCCCGCAGCTTCCCGCGTCTGCATGTGCGATGCGGCACGGCGTTTCTGATCATGGTGATGATCATCGCGATCCTGGTGTACACGATCACTCCGCTCAACGCGCTGATTGAAGCGTGGGGCGTGCCTGACGGTCCTGTGAAGTTCGCGCTTGTCGTGGTCGTGCGCATTCTGCTCATGCCCGTGATTGCCGGCGTCTCCTATGAGATCACCGTGAAGTGGGCCGGCAGCCATCCGGACAATCCGCTGGTGAAGATCATTTTGTGGCCGGGCATGCAGATGCAGTACCTGACCACCCGCGAGCCCGATGACGGTCAGGTTGAATGCGCCATCGCCGCCATGCAGCTGGTTTTGGCCCGCGAGGACCTGGAGGCCGCCAAGGCTGCCGGGCTTGAGCCCGATCCCGTCGCCGCGCCGGGCCCCGAACCCGCGCCGAGCCCCGAACCCGCGCCGAGCCTCGAACTGGAACCCGTCCGCGAGGCGTAAGCGCCCGTCCCGGACAACGTCATGCTACGTGAACCAAGAATGCGAAACCGCCCTCCGGGGCGGTTTCTGTTTCCTGGGGCTTCTGACGAAGCCAGGCCGAAAACCCATACAGCTGTATGGGTTGTGCGTCATTTGCGTT
>CAUWJA010000337.1:0-1543 GCA_963558905.1 uncultured Eggerthellaceae bacterium | reverse complement strand
CCCTTGGGTTACACCCTAAGAGCAAACCACCCGTTATCACGGGTGGTTTTGATTGGGTGCTCGCGTATGTTGATCTTCCGAGCTTATTTGTCCTGCGCTCCTGCCTTGGCGGCTGCGATTTCAGCCATATATGCATTGTAGTTCTTGTTGTAGCGCATCTGGATGAGCTCGAGAACGATGCTGAACACCATCGCGAAGTAGACCATGAGCTTTTCAAGCGGCATATGCAGAAGCTCGATGCCCGTATGGAAGCCGGCGGAGTCGATGACCAGCAGAGCGCCGATGGCGACGATGAAGGTCAACGCCAGCATCTTCATCTCAGGATGTCCGTTGATGAAATTGGAGATGGGGTCGATGAAGACCATCATCAAGATGACTGCAAGCATGACGGCGATGATCATGATGATGAGGTGCTCGGCCATGCCGACCGCGGTGATGACCGAATCGATTGAGAACACCAGGTCCATGACCATGATGGTGCCGACCGCCTGCGGCAACGTGATCATATGCAGTGCTTTGTGCTCATCGGAATGTTCCGCCTTGACTTCAGTCAAGCGAAGCATATCGCGAACTTCGGTAATGCCCTTGTAGATAAGGTACGCACCGCCTATGAGAAGAACGAGGTCGCGGATGGAGAAGCCATGGCTGTAGAACCCAAGGTCGATCGTAAAGAGCGGATTGGTCATATGGACCAGATACGATGCGAAGCACAGGAAGATGATTCGCATGATGAGAGCGCCCGCCAAGCCGAGTTTGCGGCCGATATGGCGCTTCTCTTCAGGCAGTCGGTTTGTCGTGATGGAGATGAACACCAGGTTATCGACGCCGAGAACGATTTCCAGGAAAATCAGCGTGATAAGCGATATCCATGCTTCCGGCGTGGTGAATATCGAAAGATCCATACCCTTCCTTTCAAATAATGGACCGGAGCAATAAAAAAGACTCCGGTACAGCAAACGTGTACCCTGAGTCTCGACATTTCAGGCACGCCAGGTGTGAACCGGGGCTGTTGACGTGCCGCGCTCTGTAAGCGCCATCTACTCCCTCAAGAGCGTTCCATATGCTAACACAACCCCCTATTCACAGAATGATATAATCCGTTTGTTTGCATTTCGTTGACGACAGGAATCCTATGAATTTCAAGCTGCCAAACTTCGATCATGAGGAAGAAGCGGTCAAACGCATCCGTACGGGCAATGTGACCGTTATGGATCCTTCCGTCCTTCTTCGTCCGCAGCGAGTTCCGCGCAATGTTGCGATTGCAATCGGAATCGCCGCTGCCATCGCGCTGTCCGTTGGTGGATTTGCGGCCTGGCAAAGCATCGACACCATCCTTCATTCAGACGAGCGCAAGGCTGCGGCAATCGAGGAAAATCTCAGCAGAGATGTCTCTTTGGACCTTCCTCAGGTTGCATCCCTGGTTGTGCTCGATGACGCTTCCATCAAGCAGACCGTTTCAGACGCCGGATTCACGATATTCGATGCGAATGAGGATTCGCCTGATGATGGACTCGACTTGTGGAAGCTTCCTGAAGGGGTATCC
>CAUWJA010000336.1:0-1546 GCA_963558905.1 uncultured Eggerthellaceae bacterium | reverse complement strand
CAACGGCCATGTTAGAGAATTCAATCCATAAAATGAGGCGACAAAAGGAGCGAATAAGAAAATTGTTATATATAGAATCGAAGCAATAGCAAGACTAATCCAAAAAACCGTTGAGCAATCGCCTTCATCAACCTCAGGACTTTGAACAAGAGCCGTATTGAATCCGGAAATTACAAACATGCTTCCTAGGTTTACGAAAACAAGCATGATAGCCAGCGCGCCGAACTCTTCTGGCGCAAGCAGGCGAGCCATAATAATCTGAACAATGAGTTGTACGATGGCGTTTCCACCGCGTTCAAAAAGCTTCCAAACAAGGGAATTGACTGTGTTGCTTCTAAGGGTTGCATCATTCATATAAAGTTAACGCTTTTCCGCCTTTTGAGGTTTATATGCAAAGTATAGGTATTTAAGAAATGGGCGAAGGCCTTCTTTTCTTTTGAGCCGAAGATAGTAGGGATTTCTTAACTCTCGCTGCTTATTCTCAAGATATAGAAGCTCAATATCGTAATGGGCAATCCTTTTCTCGAATACAGCGTCATATCGCCCATCAAAGAACTGCCCGAGCTCTATGTACATCTCCTTGAACCTTGCAACAGATGTCTTCCTTCGTTCAAGGTCAGCATTCCATTTGGCAGTAACCGACTCTGGGTTCCCCACCCTCCAAACCGAACAAACCTCATCGATGTAGTGCGCGTACCCGCAGGTAAGCAAATAGACCTGAAGGAACCTGTCCCCTTGAAATGCGCTCTTCGTGAGGACGGGGCGTTTTTCATAATCGCATCGACGAAAGACCATCGAGGCAGTAGGGATGAAATTAAGGCGATCGAAATCAGGAAGCTCGATCCGCTCTTTCTTCAATATCTTCTTTTCAATATTAAACGCAGGGAGCATATTGTTTTGAAATTTGCCAGAATCCTGATCGTATTTAACTGCATTCGTGAAACAGAGCGAGCATTCAGGGTTCTTAGACAAATAGTCAACCTGCCGTTCAAGCTTCGCGTCGTCAAGCCACCAATCATCACATTCGCAAATCGCGATGTACTCGCCCTTCGCGTGCTTGCAAGCGAGTGCTAATTGACCAACGCCCGTCGAATAGAGGTTCCGTTCATGGAAAACCGGAACAACAATTCCAGGGTTGCGGACTGCGTATTCCTTAATAATATCCTGGGTACCATCTGTCGACGCATCATCTTGAACAATGATTTCATATCTAAAGGTCGTTTTTTGGCCAAGAATGCTGTCAAGCGCTTGTCGAACGAACTTTGCATGATTATAGGCAAGGCACACGACCGAGACCAAAGGCACGTCAAGGTCACTGGAGCACTTCTTTTTACCAGTCATTACTTATTCTCCATTTCAAGTTGTTTATTCTTCAAAGGGCCTGAGGGTTTACCAGCGAGCATTAACGCGAGACAGAGTCCAAGATAGACAGCCATTGGGTTGAAGATACTGCTTTCCGAAGTGCTGGAAATCAAGAGGTAAAGCAGTACGGGGACAAGCACCCTGATATTGAGAGTTCTCTGCCGATGGGCCGCGCTGCGAAATA
>CAUWJA010000335.1:0-1546 GCA_963558905.1 uncultured Eggerthellaceae bacterium | reverse complement strand
AGAACCGCGGAACCCGGCGGAACGAACCGAACGCGACAGCAGAAGAAGACGGCCGACCAGGCCGTCTTCTTTGCATGGGGGCACCTCCGGGCTAGCTCACCAAGGCGAACACGGCACACAAGAACAAAACCGTGAACAGGATGAATCCCGCAATGACGGCCCATGCGGCAGGGCGGCCCAGATTGATGGTCCAACCGATGCCGAAGCGTTCGGGAAGGAACAGCGAGGCGTCATCGCGATTGAAATAGAAGATGCCCAGCTTCCAGTGCTCATCGTCATCAGCGGGCAGACCGTCTTTATCCTCGAGCCGGGCAAACACGCGCGAACCCGCCTGGCCATAGACGACGGAGATCGCAACGGCTCCGATGAGCACAGGGGCGACAGCCGCCAAGATGATCACGATGCAGACATCCATACCGATGACATCCAGTGCGCTGAGATCGAACACCAGACCGAGCACAGTGGAGATGAGCAGGCCGCTGGCGAGCAGGAAGATGGACTGCGAACGGGCGAACACGCCGTATGCGTACGCAGAGGCCGTAGGCCGGTCGGGGCTGATAGGGGCCTTCGAGCGCGTGATGCTCCAGTGGCTGAACACGAACACGACCGCCATGAACAGCTGGACCAGCACGGGGAATGCGGCCACGCCGGGGCTCTTCTCAGCCCAATCGGTCACATTGCCTGCGAAGTCGGAATGCATGGGGATCATGTCGGGCATATACGGATACCCTACGATGGCGACACCCGCCGTGAGCGCGATGACCGGCAGATAGAGCAGATTCCACCACAACGGGATCGCCGAGGGGAGCTCGATATCGGCGATCACTGCTGCAGCATGCGCCGATTCGGCCTTCCATCCTTGCGCATGCTTGAGCGCGGTGATCTGCTTGCGGTAATGCAGCATGAGCGCAAACGATGCAGCGATGGGGACGGTGACGCCCACAACGATGGCGCCTGTGAGCAGCACGGGGTGCTTGTTTGCGCCCTGCTCGCCCAAGACGAGGAGCACGCCCGCCACGAGCACGGTGCATACGACCGTGAGCGCCATCATGACCGCAGCGTAACGGCGCTTCATGGCCATGATGCGCGGATCGCGCTGTGCCGTCTCAGGAATGGTGACGGCGAAGCATTCGCGGCGGCGCATCAACCACGGAACGACTGCACTCAACGCCCCGGAGAAAAACACCATCGCGGCGAACGAACCGACCATGACCAAGAACATGGAATCTCCCATCACCTGTCCCCTTCCTCGAAAACGGCACGGACCGCATCGGCCGCACATTGCATGAATGCTTCGGCACTTCCTCCGCGGGCCTTATGCTCAAGCACCAGACCGTGCAGGGATTCAGCCATCTGTCGTTCGCCTGCATCCGCTTTATCGGACCCCGCTTCGGCGAAATCGGCGATGAACGCGCCACTGCGGCCCCGCACGATGACATAGCCCTCATCCCGTAGGACGGCATAGGATTTGTTGACGGTGTGCAGATTGACGCCCAAATCAGCTGCGAGCCTGCGGACACTGGGCAGCGCATCGCCCGGTTTGAGA
>CAUWJA010000334.1:0-1563 GCA_963558905.1 uncultured Eggerthellaceae bacterium | reverse complement strand
TGGCGTGCTTTCCGAACAGAAACGTCGCGCAGCGGCTGCCGTAATAGCTCCAGCCCAAGATGGTGGAGTACGCGAACAGGATCATGCCTATGACCAGAATGGGCGTGCCAACGTAGGGGATGGTGGCGAAGGCCGCACTCGTGAGCGCCGCGCCGTCGACGATCAGGCCGTTCACAACCCCATCCACCAATCCGGGATTGGCCAGCATGGTGGACACGAGCACGATGCCGGTCAGCGCGCAGATGACCACGGTATCCCAGAACGTGCCCGTCATGGAAACCAGCGCCTGTCGGGCGGGATTGCGCGTGGCCGCCGCCGAAGCGACAATGGGCGCCGAACCCAAGCCGGATTCGTTGGAGAACAGGCCGCGGGCGCAGCCGAATTGGATAGCAGCCATGATGCCGCTGCCCAGAAGACCGCCGAATGCTGCCTGCGGATTGAATGCCGATTCCACGATCAGGCAGATGGCGGGCCACACGAATTCGATGTTCATGCCGATGATGACGATGCAGCCCCAGGCGTACGCGATGGCCATGAACGGGACCAGCTTCTCGCAGACGCGGGAGATGACCTTCACACCGCCGAAGATGACAATGGAGACCATGATCACGATGGCCAATCCGATGGCCCATGTGGGGATGCCCGGAAAGTTCGACGTGATGACACCGGTCATGGAGCTGGATTGCACCGCCGAACCGATGCCGAACGATGCGACGCCCGCAAACACGGCGAATGCGACGGCGCCGACCTTCGCCCACCAGGGAATCGAACCGTCAGCCTTCTTGAACGCGCGTTCCCATGTGAACATGGCACCGCCCAGCATGTTGCCCGCGTGGTCTTTCACGCGATACTTCACAGCAGCGTAGGTCTCGGAGTATTTGGTGGCGATGCCGAAGACGCCGGTCAGCCACATCCATAGAACCGCGCCGGGGCCGCCCGCCATGATGGCTGTCGCGACACCGACGATGTTGCCCGTGCCGATGGTGGCCGAAAGCGCCGTGGTCAGTGCACCGAACTGGCTGATATCGCCTTCCGCATCAGGGTCGCGCGTGACGGAGAGCTTGATGGCCTGCGGCAACTTGCGCTGGATGAATCCCGTCCGTATGGTCAGGAAGATGTGCGAACCCAACAGCAGAGCGATCATGGGAGGACCCCAGATCCAAGCATCCACCGTGTTGATCATGCCGACTATATCCATGGCGGCAACCTCCTTGGAAAGCATTCGCGGAAACGCGATCTGGCAGGGGGAAGAGCAGGTGCAGCGCACAGGATTATATGATGCCGGAAAGCCCATCCCCTCCAATGGCGGCGCTTTAGTGCGCGAAAGTGCTCCACGGTCGGCGAAAGGAGCGGAGATACGATACGGCACCGGGAGGACGTGCCATCGCGCACGTTTCCGTATGTCACAGCTTTTCGACTTCTCATTGCACGGTCTCGCGTGTTTTTCGACTGCACCGCCATGCGTGATTTTCGAAATGCCAGTTCAAATCTATTCTGTTATCAGATTATTTAGCGGGGAGAATAAAAGCATGCACCGCTGTGCGCGATTTTCGACCTAAGAGG
>CAUWJA010000333.1:0-1565 GCA_963558905.1 uncultured Eggerthellaceae bacterium | reverse complement strand
CCTCCTATAGTCTTCCTATCGCGTTTTGACTGTTTCCATCGAACCATTCAGAATGCGATGCAGTTACTGGCTGGGCAGGTATGTCGGCATGCGCCCTGGGGCATTTGGGACCCCGCGAAGGAGACCGACAGCCTGCCCCATTCGGGGCGGTTCGCGGATTAGCTGGATGGCGGAGCCGAATTTTGGCTACCCCGTATCTCTTTCAGGAGGTTGCGAGCCCGTTTGGCGAGCAGGGGCCTGCCACGTACGGAAAGGCGGGGCCATGATCTACGCCGGGATAGACATAGCAAAAAACAAGCACGTCATAGGCGCGACCGACGAGCGCGGCAAGGACGCGGCCAAGCCGATGCCGTTCGCCAACTCCACCGAGGGCTTCGACAGGTGCATCGCCTATCTTGACGGCTTGGCGGACTCGAAGGCCGGCCTGATGGTCGGCATGGAGGCGACGGGGCACTACTGGCTGCCGCTGTTCTGCCGCCTGCAAGATGAGGGATACCCCGTCGTCGTCATAAACCCCGTCCGCACCGACGCGATGCGCCGGTTCAAGGGCAGCTCGCGCGTGAAGACCGACATGATCGACTGCGTGCTCGTGGCCGAGACGCTGCGCTGCGGGGAGTTCGAGCCGAGCAAGCTGGGCGACGAGGCCGTGATCGAGCTGCGTCAGCTCACGCGCCTGCACCAGGAGCTCAAGGAAAGCGTCGCCGACCTGAAGCGCCAAGTAATCGTCGCGCTCGACCAGGTATTTCCCGAGTACGACTCCATCTTCTCCAACACCTTCGGGGAAAGCTCCAAGGCGTTCTTAAAGAGATGCCCCACGCCCGAGGAGTGCCTCGGCATCCGCGCCGACTCGCTGGCCAGGACGCTCGAGCGCGCCAGCCGCGGCAAGCTCGGGCGGGCGAAGGCCGACGAGATCAAAGAGATCGCCAAGGCTTCATGCGGCATCAGCGTGGCGGCATCGGCCTTCTCCTTCCAGATCAAGCTGCTCATCGACCAGATCGACTTCATAGAAGGGCAGATCGACGAGGTGGAGGCCAGGGTCCGCGACGGCATCGAGGCCGTCGAGCCGCTCATCCTCACGATTCCCGGCATCGGCCACGTGCTCGGCGCCCAGATAGTGTCGGAGATCGGCGACATCCGCCGCTTCCACAGCGCGCCCGCCGTCGTGAAGTACGCCGGCATCAACCCCTCCGTCAGCCAATCGGGCAAGTTCTCGTCCGAGGACAACCGCATAACGAAACAAGGGTCGCCCTACCTGCGCCGCGCGCTCTACCTGGCGGCGATGGCGCAGCTTAAGCTCAAGACCCCGTTCTACGACTACTACGCCAAGAAGCGCGCCGACGGGAAATCCCACCGCGAGGCGCTCGTGGCCGTCTCCAGAAAGCTCGTCCATGTGGTCTACGCCGTGCTCTCAAGGCAAAAGCCCTACGACCCCGACATTGCGAGGAACCCGAACGAATCGCGTTCCGAATGATTCGATATGAAACCGTCAAAGTGCAAAATCAATAAATCGAATTCCTTGAATACCGCCTTCTAAGGGTATTGACTACTCATAGCTGGTCTCCTTC
>CAUWJA010000332.1:0-1589 GCA_963558905.1 uncultured Eggerthellaceae bacterium | reverse complement strand
GGTATTACTGCCTGTGGTTCACGCCTTCGCTTTTCCACTCGATCGGGCTCACGGACGATCTCGTTACATACTCCTGGTTGACCACGCTTGCATGCTCCGGGCTCTTCTTCATTGCCATACCGCTGGTTCTCGGCGAGAAGCACCACCTTGATCGACTCAAGAACATTCATTGGATCGCAGGCATCCTGCTTGCCGCCACCACCCTGCTCTATACATTGCTACCGAACACCTTCAGCAGCGTGCCGCTCTCGATGGTCATCTACCCCATCGCATTCAGCATCGGCAACGCATTGCTTTGGCTCATCTGGGGTGAGTTCTACGCTGTCAGGCGCACGGGGTTCTCCTCATGGAAGGTCACTCCGATCTTCGGCATCGGGATTCTGGCAACCCAGGTCATCTCCGTCGCATTGCCTTCCTATCTTTCAAACATATTCATAGCAATGCTTCCGCTGTGTTCATGCGCTCTGCTCGATTACGGCAGAAGGCACCTGTACCCTGACTCCAAGAGACCATCGTTGCTCCCAAAGAAGATCAGGACGAAGGCGTTCTCTTCCTTGATCCTCATGTGCTGCATGATGTTCTGCGCGGGCGCGGCATGCTACTACGTAATCGCGATCATCCCCCTCGATGTCTTGCCTGCAAATGGTTACGGATACCCGGTCGGCATATGCTGCGCATCGGTCATCCTGATCTGCATGGCGCTGTATTACAATTTCATCAACAAAGAAGGCACCATCTACCGGTCGATTCCGTGGCTGCTCACGGCATGCACCATCGCCATTGCTTTGTATCTGAGCGAGAACGCAGGACTCCAATTCCCCTCGTTCCTTCTTGCGGTAGCTCTCGTAGGCGTTCTCGAGGTTCTTCTTATCACGTTTTTCGGAACGCTTTCGACAAAAGGATATGCCGCACCGGCCATGGCATTCGGACTGTCTTCCGGATGCATCCGTCTTGGCTTTTTCGCAGGAGACAACATTGCGGTGTATTACGAGCACAGCGAAGCTTTCCTGCACAGCGTCGTGCCGCACGACACCGCCCTCATCTTCATCTGCATACTCGCCATCATAATGATTCCCATGCTTCGCCAGGAGCTCAAACTCACTTCGTTGATGGACGGACCCAATCAGGCCATGGAGCTTTCAACGGTATGCGCAGCCATTACTTCCGAGTTCAAGCTCTCCGCCCGCGAAAGCGAGATCCTGGGACTTATCGCACGGGGCTACACCGTAGACAGCCTTGCCAAAAAACTTGTGATTTCCCCCTACACCGCCCAAACGCATATCCGGCATATCTATTCCAAAATGCAGATTCACAAGCGCAGCGAATTGCTCGATTACATCAACATGCATAGGTCCGATCTATGATCGGACCGTTCCGACAGTTCGCACCGAGACGCATTCCCGGTAACCGATAATTATCCTCCACCCCGGTATGCGCAAAACACCAATTCGCGGTATAGTGGAGGTAGCGCACATTGCGCATTGATTTCGTTGTCCATCCCTTCTCGGACAAACATAGAACTGAGACCGGAACCTCAGTTCAAAGAAAAGGACCCCTATCGGGGTCCTTTTCTTCTTCGCAATCCCAAC
>CAUWJA010000331.1:0-1599 GCA_963558905.1 uncultured Eggerthellaceae bacterium | reverse complement strand
CCTCGCTGCGGTGGTCGCACGAACGGACACACATGAGAGACCACTCCGCACATATCCAGATCTCCCGCGAGGAAACCGTAGCCGGACTTCTTGCCGCCTGCGATTTCGCCCCTGCATTCGAAATGGTGCGCATCGACGAAGCCTTCGGCCGCATTCTGGCCGAAGACGCCGTAGCCAACTGCACGCTCCCAAACGTGCTGACCTGCCGCATGGATTCCATCGCCGTGCATTGGTCGGACTTCGCCGACGGCATGCCGGACACTTCTGCCTGGGTGCGCGGCGTCGACTGGCAGTTCGCCAACACCGGCGTGGCCATGCCCGAAGGATTCGACACCGCCATCGTAGTCGAGCACGTCACCGTCTCCGACGACGACCTGCATGTCGAAGTACACGCGGCGCCTTCTGCCCAGTTCGCGGGGACGTCCGCCGTGGGGTCGCGCATGAAGCCGGGCGATGTGCTGGCGCAGGCCGGAGACCTGATCACACCCGACGTGGCAGCACGTATCGCGGGCGGCAACATCACCAGCGTGGCCGTGCGCCGCAAGCCGCGCGTCGCGTTCATCCCCACCGGCAACGAGCTGGTTCCCGCGGGATCGGCCGTGGTGCCCGCCGGCAAGAACATCGAATCCAACAGCCTGGTGGTCCGCGGCAAGGTGGAAGCGTGGGGCGGCGAATTCCTCCCCTTCGACATCGTGCCCGATGACCCCGCGCTCATCATGGAGGCCGTCAAGCGCGCCTGCACCTGCGCCGACATCGTGGTGCTCAACGCCGGCTCATCCAAGGGATCCGAAGACTGGTCGGTCGAGCAGCTGGAGGAGATAGGCACCATCATCTGCCACCAGACCAACCATGGGCCCGGCCACCACAGCTCCGCGGCCGTCGTGGACGGCACACCTGTGGTGGGCATCTCCGGCCCCCCGTTCGGCGCATCGTTCACCCTGGGCTTCTACCTGCTGCCGCTGATGAACCTGTTTTTGGGGCTTTCACCCGAACCCTTCAAGATTCCCGTACGGCTGGCCGAGCCCTTCCCCGCCGCCGGTCCCATGTCCGGTCACACCGCCGGCAAGAAGTACGCCGGCGAAGAGCGCCCGCCCGAAGCCGTTGACGGCACGCAGTTCTTCAGCGTGCGCATGGTGAACGTGGAGATGCAGCCCGACGGTTCGCTGACCGGCACTCCGGTGGCCGGCCGCCCGGGTTCACCGGCAACGCTTGCCGCCAACGCGCTGTACATGCTCGAATCTGGCCTGAATGCGCCGAAGCCCGCCGCAGGCGATGTCATCTGGGTCGAACTGCGCTAGAATCAGCGGCTGGGACCGCGAAAACCGAAAGGCCATCGCAAACCACGACGCCCGGCACACCCCCTTGGGCTGCCGGGCGTTTCATATTGGTTCACGTCAAGAATCGAACGTTGGGAGCTGAAGCCGCCATGGAAGCAACCGAACCCGCCCGAACCATAGAGCCCGGCACCTACCGCCATTTCAAGGGCAACATGTACCGGGTCATCGGCGTAGCCAAGCATTCGGAAACCGAGGAGCCGCTCGTCGTCTACCAGGCGCTTTACGGCGAAGGCAGCTTATGGGCGCGCCCGCTGGAGATGTT
>CAUWJA010000330.1:0-1611 GCA_963558905.1 uncultured Eggerthellaceae bacterium | reverse complement strand
GCTCTCGCGCTTGTCAAGGAAGTTTCCTCTGCAAAGTTCGATGAGACCGTGGAAGTCCACTTCCGCTTGGGCATCGATACCCGTCAGGCCGACCAGCAGCTCCGCGGCATGGTTGCTCTGCCCAACGGTTCAGGCAAAGAGGTTCGCGTTGCCGTTTTCGCCGAGGGCGCTGCAGCTGACGCTGCCCGTGCCGCTGGTGCCGATATCGTCGGCTCCGATGATCTTGTTGCCGAGATTCAGGCTGGTAATATGAACTTCGATGCGACTGTCGCTACGCCGGATATGATGGCCAAGGTCGGCCGTCTCCGCATGCTCCTGGGTCCCCGCGGCCGTATGCCCAACCCCACGCTGGGCACCGTTACCCCTGATGTCGCCAAAGCCATCAGCGAACTCAAGGGTGGCAAGGTCGAGTATCGCGCTGACCGTTACGGCATCGCCCATGTCATCCTCGGCAAGGTCAGCTTCGATGCTGAGAAGCTTGCTGAGAACTACGGCGCTGTCTACGACGAGATCGTCCGTATGAAGCCTGCTGCTGCCAAGGGCAAGTACATGAAATCCATCACGGTTTCTTCCACCATGGGCCCTGGCATCGCTGTCGATTCTTCCGTTTCCCGCAACTTTGCCGAGAAGGAAGCTGAATAATCCAGGCATAACGCGAACGCGGTTTGAGCGAACGCCATCCGGTATCGTCCGGGTGGCGTTTTTCTGTATGGGGCGTGTTCTGAATATTCTGGTGGTAGAATTCGAAAGGTTCACCTCATGCATGTGCGACACGAAAGGCGTGACTACCATGATCATCAAGAAATCTCCTGCTGAAATAGAAGCGATGCGCGAAGCCGGCCGCATTTCTGCAAAGGTGCTTCGTGAAGTGGGGGCTTTGGTCCGTCCGGGAGTTTCCACGTTGGAACTCGATAGGTTTGTGGAATCCATGATTCGCCTCGAAGGGGGCATTCCTGCATTCAAGGGCTACGGTGGATTCCCGGGCAGCATCTGTGCTTCCGTGAACGAGCAGATCGTCCACGGAATCCCTTCTGCCGATGTTATTTTGAGGGAGGGCGATATCATCTCCATCGATACCGGCGCTATCGTCGACGGATGGGTCGGGGATAATGCCTGGACCTATCCTGTGGGCAATATCTCCCCTGAATTGCAGAAGCTGCTTGATACTACGGAAGAATGCATGTGGGCCGGACTTGAGGCCGCGCGTCCCGGCAACCGATTGGGGGATATCGGTTTTGCCGTCCAATCGATAGCCGAAGCGCAGGGCTACGGGGTTGTTCGTGAGTATGTCGGTCACGGTATCGGACGCAACATGCATGAAGATCCCAATGTTCCCAATTACGGTCGCAAGCATCATGGAATCATGCTTGAGCCGGGTATGGTTCTGGCTATCGAGCCGATGATCAATATGGGAACGCATAAGACCAAGCAGATGCCCGATGGTTGGCTTGTGTGCACTCGCGATGGAAAGCCATCTGCTCATTTCGAAAAAACCGTTGCCATTACCGAGGAAGGGCCTTTGGTCCTTACGAAGGAGCCGGGCTTCCGACGTCCGGTCAACGGTTGACATTCCAAGTTACGGCCCTTTTGCGGTTCGGGCCATCAACATGC
>CAUWJA010000329.1:0-1633 GCA_963558905.1 uncultured Eggerthellaceae bacterium | reverse complement strand
CTGGACGAAAGGCGGGGCGGATCCATGGTGATCGATTGTCTGAATGCAGGTGGACCTGCGGTTCTTTTGGCTGCTGACGAGCGGACGGCTTTTATTCTCGAAGCCGGGGTCTCATCTGGCGATTCGGTGTTGGTTAAGGTGCTCGATCCCGTATTCGATAGAAACATGAGGCTGATCGACAGCTGCCTGCCCCTCATGATCGGCGGGATATTGTCGAAGATCCGCGGTTGCGGACGATTGCCGATCTGCAAAATCGCAGACGAGTTGGAGAAGGAAGATCCGCTTGGCCTGGGATCGGGGCTGTACCGCTCCATCCTTGAACGGTTTCTTTGCGCGATGGCCTATGGCATGAATCCTGCACGAGCATGGGACGGAAAGTGCGATGTTGCGTGCGGTTGCACGGTGCTCACGCGCACGGGTTCTGTCCGGAAGTTTCATGCTTACAACATGGAGGAGCTTGCCGAACTCTTGATGCAATCTGCCTGGGTGGGCTGTGTAAGTCTTGCTCTTTTCGAAGCGGACGGCGAAACCGAGGCGAAAGGCTTTACCCAGTGCGTTTTCGCTCTGGAGGTTGTCGTGGATGCCTGATGCAGTGTGCAGGTCGTAAGGAGATGCGCCAGGGGAGGCGTCTTGTCTGGAAGTTCCAGGCGTGCGCGGTTATCCTGGTTTCCGGAAAATGGTTGCTGGTGTACGGGCCTGAATCTGGACGCCTGGTTTTGAGGAGTGAGCATGAAAGTCGTGGACGTTGTGGCGGCGATTATCGTCAGGGATGGGAAAGTGCTGGCCACGCAACGCGGATACGGAGACCTTGAGGGCGGCTGGGAGTTTCCCGGCGGCAAAATCGAGCGCGGCGAATCACCTGAGCAGGCGCTGGTCCGGGAGATTCGCGAAGAGCTGGAGGCGTCCATCGATGTGGGCGCGCGTCTCATCACCGTTGAGCATGATTACGAGAAGTTCCATCTGTCCATGCGCTGCTATGTATGCTCCCTGGCAAGCGAGCATGTGGTATTGACCGAGCACCATGCTGCACGATGGGTGGGTGCTGCCGACATCGATGATCTCGCTTGGCTGCCTGCCGACATCATGGTGGTCGAAGCCATCAAGCAGTCGGGGATTGTTCGATAGCGGATGCGCTTGCGATCGAGGGGGTTTGGCGGCGTCGGACCGCCTGTTCCCTGTCCTTGCTATTCCGTGAATGAGCTGGTGATGTAATCGTATAGGTCTGCGCGTACGGGCGTTTCGAGTCTGTAGGTGATTTCTACGGCAGCTTTCGTGGTGCCTGGCATGGTGATAGGTTCGTATGTTCCCGCCGGGACCATGTCTCCCAGGAAGTAGAATTCCTTACCGCCATCCTTATCGTCTTTGTTCTTTCTGACGAACAGGAGGATTCTCATTCCGTTCGAAGGCCGTTCTTTCAGTCTTTTGATTTCAGGGGAATCCAGATAACGAGGTTGTTTTGATATGGCTACCAGCTCTGTGTCCGAAAGAAACCGGTCTTCATAAGCGATAGTTGCGCTGATCTGAGGAGACTTGTCGTAGTTGATGAACACAGGGAACGTGTTCGTGTCCGTGTCGAATTTGTAGCCGCCGATGTTCTGTCCGCTTACGGTGCGTTTCCATCCAAGGAGCCTGC
>CAUWJA010000328.1:0-1634 GCA_963558905.1 uncultured Eggerthellaceae bacterium | reverse complement strand
ATGACGAAGATGATGGAGATGACAGTGGTGGAAATCCACAGGATGGCACCCAGGGCGATGATGATGCCCTGATTGACCTCGATGCCGGCATCAACCAAAGACGATGTGGCAGCGCCGACGGCGAACGGGTTGACCGTGGAACCCAAAACGCCGCAGCCAGCACCCAGCAAAACGATGGCGGCGCCGACGATGGAGTCGAAGCCGGCAGCGAACATGGTGGCAGCCAGCAGCACGTAGAAGGGCACGGTCTCCTCGCACATACCGTAGGTGGTACCGCCGATGGAGAACAGGATCATGAGGATCGGGATGAGGATGAGCTCATTGCCGTGGAGCTTGCGCACCAGCGTGGCGATGCCGGCATCCAGGGCGCCCGTCTTGGTCATGACACCCAGGAAGCCGCCCAAGATCATCACGAAGAAGCAGACCTCGAGAGCGCCACCCGGGAAGGTGTCGGGATTGGCGGCGGCATCGACGATTTCACCCGGTGCACCGGTGAAGCCGTAGATGGGAGCCGTGAACACGTTTGCGAGCGATGCGCCCGTGATGCCGGAATCGGCACCGGCGACAGCTGCGATGATCCAGGACAGAACCGCCAGGACCACAAGCAGAATCAGCAAAATGCTGAAGGAACTGATCGGGTTCCTCTTTTTCTTGACTTTGTTAGCCATTGTTTCCCCTTTCGATGCGGCTATGCTAATCAGTTGTTACCAGATATCCGCATTCGGCCCGGCTTCCCACGACCGGGCCGTTATACGCAATGCGCGCACCACTAAGCAGTGATGACCGTGCCCGTCGTGCCGTTGATGGCATCCTTCGCCTTCTCAAGCGAAGTGATGAGCGCGCGGCCTTCGGGATTGTCCTGCACGAACTCGATGCAGGCCTCGACCTTCGGCAGCATGCTGCCGGGAGCGAACTGACCCTCTTCGATGTAGCGCTGCGCCTCTTCGACATTCATCGTATCGATGTCGCGCTGATCGGGCTTGTTGAAGTTGATGGCAACTTTTTCGACAGCGGTCAGGATGATGAGCATGTCCGCCTTGAAATCCGCAGCAAGACGTGCGCTGGAGCGGTCCTTGTCGATGACAGCGGGAACGCCCTCGTACATGCCGTCACGCTCGATGACGGGAACGCCGCCGCCGCCGGTGCACACCACGATATACCCCGCCTCCATCAGATCCTCCACAACGTCGAATTCGACGATGCGGACGGGCTTCGGAGAGGGAACGACCTGACGCCATCCGCGGCCGGCATCTTCCTTGAAGGTGTACCCGGTCTCTTCGGCCTTCTTCTTGGCCTCCTCTTCCGTAAGGAAGGCTCCGACGGGTTTGGTCGGATTCTGGAATGCGGGGTCGGCAGGATCGACCACGGTTTGCGTGATGATGTTGGCCGTCGAACGCATGATGCCACGTTCCCTCATCTCGTTGAGGATGGCCTGGCTGAGCTGATAGCCGATATAGCCTTGGCTCATGGCGCCGCACTCGGGGAACGGGACCTCAGGGGTCTTGCCGTCATGCGCGCTGGCATATGCGAACGCGTTGTTGATCATGCCGACCTGGGGGCCGTTGCCGTGGCTGACCACAACGTTGACGCCCTCGCCGACCAAATCGACGATGCAGGCAGCGGTGTGCTTGACC
>CAUWJA010000327.1:0-1645 GCA_963558905.1 uncultured Eggerthellaceae bacterium | reverse complement strand
CAGGACTCGAACCTACGACCTCCGGGTTATGAGCTGTGGTTTACATAACTTTATCCGCAAATAATCGCCAGTTTGGAGCCTTTCCGGGGTGTTTGCCACCTCCGGCAATCCATTGAAATCTGCCCCGTCCACTGCGTGAGATCGGCGTATGGGTCAAAACATGGGTCAAAAATGTGGTCTTGCTATGGGTCAGCCAACTAGGCAGCTTTCACTGCCAAATTTGGACTTACGACACATTCAAGACCACTTTGGATTCACTTTTCCTAGGTTCGCGCTGACCCGGTTTTCAGGAGGTTTTTCACCCCTTGTTTTCGAGCCTTACGTCGATACCGGGCGGTTTTCTTCCTCTGCCGGTAATCTCCCACCCCCGCTTCCAACATGGGTCAAAAACATGGGTCAGGCTGATTTTCTTCCCAGGGCAGAATCTTCATCCCATCCCAAGGTGTGGTGATTGTACCATAGCTTTCAGAAATTGCAAGTCATTTCTTTACAAAAGTAACTGCCGCCAGACGGCATCATTCGATACCACCCGGCGGCAACTAACAATACGAAGTAATCAAATAAACCTTTGCTTCGGCCAATCAACTGCAAAATAGAACGCCGTTTACAATCGCTTCCAGATACTCCTAGCGACCGGAGCCAGGAAGCTCGGGTGCACCCATGGCTTCTGCGTAGGCGGCCAGCTCTTCCAGAGTGGCTTCGCCAGAGCGAAGGCATCCATGCCCAGAATGTATGCGTGGAACATATCCCCCATGGTGTAAGAGGGGCGGCGGTTCTTGGCATCGAAGTTGAAGCCGCCGGAGAGGCCGCCAGCCTTCAGCACCTCGTACATGCACATGGTGGTCTCGTAGATATTGAAGGGGAACTCGTCGGTATCTCACCCCAGCATGCCGTCGATGGCGGAGATCCGTAGGTCGTGCTGGAAGGTATGGCATGCCAGCGTGGCGTGGTTGGCTTCAATGTTCATCTTGAAGTCCTTGTCCAGACCGTACTGGCGCAGGAAGCCGATGGCGGTAGCTGCGTCGAAGTTGTACTGGTGCTTCATAGGCTCCTTGGGCTGGGGCTCGATGTAGAAGTCTCCGGTGAAACCGATGCTGCGGCCATACTTGACAGCCATCTTCATGAGGGCAGCGATGTTCTCCTGCTCGAACTTGACATCGGTGTTCAGCAGGGGCTTATAGCCTTCACGGCTGCCCCAGAATACATAGCCCTTGCCGCCCAGCTTGACGGTGATGTCCAGAGCCTTCTTGACCTGTGCAGCAGGGAAGCAGAACACATCGGCAGAATTGGAGAAGCCTGCGCCATTCATGAACCGGGGGTTGCCAAACATATTTGCGGTGCCCCACAGGCACTTGATGCCGGTCTCGTTCATTTTCTCCAGAATGTAGTCGGAAATCTCGTCCAGATGGCGGTTGGTCTCCTTGATGTCGTCAGCTTCGGGAACGATGTCCACATCATGGAAGCAGAAATACTGGATACCCAGCTTCTGCATGAACTCGAAGCCGGCATCCACCTTGGCCTTGGCATGCTTCATGGTGCCCTTCTCAGCGCCGAAGGACTTGTCCGCGGTATCCCGGCCAAACATGTCGGCGCCACCGGCGCAGAGGTTGTGCCACCATGCCATAGCAAAGGGCAGATGCTCGCG
>CAUWJA010000326.1:0-1685 GCA_963558905.1 uncultured Eggerthellaceae bacterium | reverse complement strand
CTTGCGGTTTGTGGTAGAGCCCTTGGCAGGGGTGAGATCCTTCAATTCCATAATGCAATTCCTTTCGCTTTTCTCGGGCGGTTCGAAAGCCCGCTCTCAGCCAGCAGCTCGCTCGCTGGCCAACTCCAAAGATTCGATTGGGGCCAAACGACTTCGAAAACAGAAATCATATTGGCGCACAATCTTTTTCATAATACACAAATTCCCCCATCAAATAAAGTGACAGGGGAATCTTTGCATAATTAAACAGCGCACCGAATCAACCGGTGCGCTGCAGGCATTACAGCTCTTCGACGCTGACGAGGTGCTTGACCTTGAAGATCATGCCGCGGACGCAGGGGTTGTCAACCTGCTCGACGGTAGCGCCCATCTTGCGCAGGCCAAGAGCCCTGAGGGTCTTGCCCTGATCTGCGGGGCATGCAATGGAGGACTTCACCTGAGTGATGCGAAGAGTCTTCTGTGCGTCAGCCATGGCTTATGCCTCCTTCTTCTCAGACCAGCCATAGATCTTGGCCACAGAGGTGTTGCGGCGAGCAGCAACCTCGTTGGGGCTGGACAGGCTCTTGAGGCCTTCAGCGGCAGCCTTGACGATGTTCATGGCGTTGTCGGTGCCAAGGGACTTGGTAAGAACATCCTGGACGCCTGCAAGCTCCATGATGGCGCGGACAGGGCCGCCGGCGATAACGCCGGTACCGGGGGTAGCGGGACGCATGAGCACGCGACCTGCACCGTACACACCCAAAGCCTCATGGGGCAGGGTCTTCGCCTCGGTCAGAGGCACGGTGAACATGTTCTTCTTGGCATCTTCGATGCCCTTCTTGATGGCGACAGGCACTTCCTGGCTCTTGCCCATGCCGACGCCGACGCGACCGTTGCCGTCGCCCACAACCACCAGAGCGGTCAGAGCGAAACGACGACCGCCTTTGACGACCTTGGAAACGCGGTTGATGTAGACAACGCGCTCCTGAAGCTCGGGCACAGCCGCCTGATTCTTATCTGCTTTCTGAGGAGTCATCTGTCCTACCCTTTCTTAGAACTTCAGGCCGGCTTCGCGGGCACCATCGGCCAGGGCCTTGATACGGCCATGGTACAGGTGTCCACCGCGGTCGAAGACGATTTCGGTGATACCGGCCTCGATGGCCTTCTTGCCGATGAGCTGGCCGAGAACGGCAGCGCCTTCGACGGTTGCACCGGACTTGCCGGAGGCCTTGAATGCAGCGCCGAGCGTGCTCTCGCCGCAGATGGTCTTACCGGCAACGTCATCGATCACCTGAGCATAGATGTTCGAATTGGAACGGGTGACGCAAAGCCTCGGACGCGCAGCGGTACCGGAAATCTTACCGCGGACGCGACGATGGCGACGTGCCAACCCGGCTTGTTTCTTCTGGAGCTTATCCATGTCTTATCCCTTCAATAACTCGCGCGAGTTGCTACTTGTCGCCCTTGGCGGCCTTGCCCAGCTTGCGACGGACAACTTCGCCCTCGTAGCGGATGCCTTTGCCCTTGTAAGGCTCGGGCTTGCGCCACTTGCGGATGATGGCTGCGGTTTCACCGACCAGCTGCTTGTCAGCGCCGGAAACGGTGATGTGGGTCTGATCGGGCACAACGAAGGTGATGCCTTCGGGGGCCTTCACAACGACAGGATGCGAGAAGCCGAGCTGCATCTCAAGGTCGGTACCCTTGAG
>CAUWJA010000325.1:0-1690 GCA_963558905.1 uncultured Eggerthellaceae bacterium | reverse complement strand
AATGACTGAATTGCATGGTTGCATGCGCAGCCCGCAATGGTGCGGGCGATGAAGTGTGAGGAAGTGACATGAGCGAGATCCTGTCTCAGCTATGGACGCCTGAACTGCAGATGGCTGTCACGGTTTTCATCGTGCTGCTGGTTCTTCTGTACGTTCTCTCCGTCATCTGGGTTGTCCGCGACGCGTATCTGCGTGGCACTGTGTGGTATGTTTGGGCTGTCGTCGCATTGATTCCGGTCGTCGGCGTCATCGCGTATACGCTGCTCCGTCCGCCTCTGCTGCAGATCGACCGCGACGAGCAGGAACTGGAGATTGCGTTGAAGCAGCGCCAGCTGATGAACTACGGCGAATGCACCAATTGCGGTTATCCCGTCGAGGCTGATTTCGTGCTGTGCCCGAATTGCCATCAGCGCTTGAAGAACCAGTGCGCCAGCTGCGGCCATGCGCTCGACCCCGCGTGGACCGTGTGCCCGTATTGCGCCACTCCTCTGGCCGGCGTCGCGGCTCGACGCTCCGGTCGAACTAACACCCGTCCGCGACTTGATCCTGCGGCGGGAAGCCAGATTGAGCGCTGACGGATCATTTTCGATCTGAGCCAGCGTTCATGCCCAAAGGCATCCGCAAAGCCGCCCCCGGGCGGCTTTGTTAATGAGTGCTATGTCCTGTTGCTCGTGCATGGTGCAACAGGGGAAAACGAAATGGTGCAGACGGTTTGTGACCGTCCGGCATCGGAAAGGACAGAACATGCAGGTTATCATGCAGAACGGCGAACGTGCGGAGCTGGAGGATTCCAGCGCAGAAGCCCTCGAGGTGATCCGCCATTCCGCATCCCATGTGATGGCTGCCGCTATCACGCAATTGTTCGGCCATGTCGAGTTCGGAGTCGGCCCTGCCATTGAGAACGGCTTCTATTACGACATGCGCCTTGGGCACACCTTTACTCCCGAGGACTTCGAGGCAATCGAAGCCAAGATGGCTGAAATCATCAAGGCGAACCTGCCGTTCGTCCGCAAGGAGATCACCCGCGAAGAGGCCCGCAGCTTGTTCGCCGATCAGCCTTTCAAGCTTGAACTGATCGACGAGCTGCCCGAAGGCGAACTGATCACCACCTTCTCCATCGGGGATTTCACTGACCTGTGCGCCGGTCCGCACGTCACCTACACCAAGAAGATCAAGGCTTTCAAGCTCATGAAGCTCGCGGGCGCCTACTGGCGCGGCGATGCCGAACGTGAGCAGCTTCAGCGCATCTACGGCACCGCCTTCGCTTCTAAGCCGGAGCTGGAGCAGTACCTGGTCAACCTCGAGGAAGCCGAGAAGCGCGACCATCGCAAACTGGGCCGCGAACTGGGCATCTACATGATGGATCCGGCTGCCGGCGTGGGTCTGCCGCTCTACCTCCCTAAGGGTGCGCGCATCATCCGCTTGCTGCAGGAGTGGTTGCGCAACGACCTCTACGAGCGCGGCTATGAGGAAGTCATCACTCCGCATATCTACAATGCGGATGTGTGGAAGACTTCGGGGCATTACGACTTCTACCACGAGAACATGTACTTCTTCAATATCAACGAAGGCACCGACGAGGAACCTCGTTACAGCGAGTACGGCGTGAAGCCCATGAACTGCCCGGGCCATGTCATGCTGTACAAGAACGAACTGCACTCCTATCGCGATCTGCCGCTGCGTTACTTCG
>CAUWJA010000324.1:0-1696 GCA_963558905.1 uncultured Eggerthellaceae bacterium | reverse complement strand
TATGCAGCCCGATCCCGTGCAGATATCAGCCGCCCGGAATGCGCCTTCCGAACGAGCCCCAAGGGCCTTGATGGCGTATTCGACGAGCATCTCGGTTTCGGGGCGCGGAATGAGGACGCCGGGCTCCACATGGATATCGAGATGGCGAAACGGCGCCGTTGCGGTGATGTACTGGAGGGGCTCCCCCATCCCCCGCCGCCGGACCCCGTCGCGCAGGATGTCGCGCTCAGACGGGGAAAGCGGCTGATCGAAATGGGTGTAGACCTCTATCCTGGAAAGGCCCGTCGCATGGGAAAGCAGCCATTGCGCTGAAAGGCGGGCATGGTCGTCGCCCTTGCGTTCGAGATAGCCGCAGCACCAATCAAGCGCGGCTTTCACCGTCCATATGTCTGTTGCCATATGCAGTAACCCTCCGCAGGATGCAGCAGCATCCGTACCAGACTAGACAGCCTGCTCGAGCTTGCGCGCACGGTCGGCAGCCTGCAGCGCCGTGATGACGTCGCCGAGATTGTCGCCGAGCAGAACGCCGTTGTATGTTGCATTGAAGCCGATGCGATGGTCGGTGACGCGGTCCTGGGGACCGTTGTACGTGCGGATCTTCTCAGCACGGTCGCCAGAGCCGATCTGGGCAAGGCGCTCAGCGCCTTCAGCAGCCTGCTGCTCGGCAAGCATCTTCTCGTAGAGCCGGGCACGAAGGACCGCCATGGCAGCGATCTTGTTCTGCAACTGGGATTTCTGGTCCTGAGACTGAACCACCAGGCCGCTGGGCAGATGGGTGATGCGCACAGCGGAGTCTGTGGTGTTGACGCACTGGCCGCCGGGGCCGCCTGCGCGGTACACGTCGATGCGCAGGTCGCCTTCGTTGATTTCCACATCGATCTCATCCGCCTCAGGCAGCACGGCGACGGTCGCCGTCGATGTATGGATGCGGCCCTGGCTTTCCGTCTTGGGAACGCGCTGCACGCGATGGACGCCCGATTCGAACTTCATGACAGAATAGACCTTGTCGCCCTTCACCTTGAACTGGATCTCCTTGTAGCCACCGGCCTCCGAAGGGGAAACGTCCATGGTTTCGGTCTTCCATCCCCGGGATGCGGCGAAGCGCTCGTACATCTTATAGAGGTCGCCCGCGAAGATGGCGGCCTCATCGCCGCCGGCCGCAGCGCGGATTTCGACGATGATGTCCTTCTCATCCGCAGGATCGGAGGGGATGAGCATGAATTTGATATCTTCCTCGAGCGCAGGAAGCTTCGCCTCGGCGGCCGCGATGGTCTCCTGGGCGAACTCCTTCATATCGGGATCGGAAAGCATCTCCTTGGCATCGTCGATGTCGGCGCAGGCCTGCACGTACTCCCGGGCCTTCGCCACAAGCGGCGCCTGGTTGGCGAATTCGCGCGAAAGACGCGTGTATTCCTTCTGGTCGGAAAGCACGGCGGGATCGCCGAGCTTGGCCTCCAGTTCGCCGTAGCTGCTGATGATCTTCTCAAGTTTCTCGCGCATGGCTATCCTTACGTGATGGTTATGCGGCGCACGGCAGACGGCGCCTTCCCCTTTTTTCGTAACTGCAGATGATACCACGGACCGAGGTACGGCGTGAAGAGATGCGGCACCCTTACCACGGGATGCCCATGGATCACAGACGCCGGCGCAGGAAATAGACCATGTCGACCAACTGAACTCCGGCTTCGAAGATGGG
>CAUWJA010000323.1:0-1701 GCA_963558905.1 uncultured Eggerthellaceae bacterium | reverse complement strand
ACCATGAGATTATGCAGACGATGCCAATATAGTGAAACCCTATTTTGTTCTGGAAGTCCTGATCGCCGATTTTCTTGATGAAGCTTGGTGTTTCAGCCATTGCTCTCCCTTTGGGCCGAATGCGGGATATGCGGTCATGAATTTCAGTGGTGCTTATGGAGTAAATCTGATGATACGAAACGGAGCTTGCGGTGCCTTTGAGGCCCGATGAGAGATTGTAGCACTGGAATGTCGAATTCATGTCCGATAGATGAGGCATTGCAGAATCTATATGAGTGGTGGCGATAGGTGGCATAACCCCATATCAACCGTATCGTTAAAAAATGAGTATTGAAGATATAACCGTCATTGAGCGATGTATATTCCATGGCGCTTACGCACAATAGCAACGTCTGAAGCGTCGGATCTTCTGAATTAAGGGGCGGAAGATCTGAATTGCAGTGCGCTTCATCTGTCGACGGAAGGAGGCGAAACGAGTTCGGCTCAGGGGCCGTATACTTCAGCGCCGCAACGGTGCATTGTCTTCCAACCTTATGCACTTCTTATTTCAGTCCGCTCATCTCGAATGCAAGTGAGCGGGAACGAGAACAGAGAGATAAGAACTGCATACGGAGACGGAGACCTTCTGGGGGCGTTCGATCGCATATGACGAACGCAATTGAGAAAGGAAAACTCGCATGTCTATTCTTGCTAAGAGTAAGGGTGAGGTGACCTACAAGGATCTGACCGGATTCCATAAGTGGTTCCTCATCATTTTGATTTCCATGGGTTCCTCGGTCATCTACACGCCCATGTATCTCAAGGGTGTCTTCTACGATCCTCTGATGCAGGCTTTGGGCTGCACCAACGCCGACCTCGGAGCCATGGTGTCTTTCTACGGCATCGCCGCAGTTATCTTCTACCTGCCCTCCGGCATTCTCGCTGACAAGTTCCGCATGCGCACTCTTGCCACGTGGGGCTTCTTGGGCACTGCTATCCTGACCTTCCTGTACGCCATGCTCCCCTCCGTCGAGATGTGCTTCGTGCTCTTCGGCGGCATGGGTGTTACCTCCATCCTGATCTGGTGGGGCACGCGCTTCAAGGTCATCCGTCTTTGCTGCGAGGAAGAGGAGTATCCCACCAAGATCGGTGTCAGCTACTCCATCTACGGTGCAGCGGGCCTCATCATCGGCGCCGTCAACGTTGCAATCGTTGCTCTGTTCCCGGTTCCTGCTCAGGGTGTTCAGGCTGTCCTGATCGTTCTGGGTTCCATCATCGCCATCCTCGGCATCCTGTCCTACATCGCGATCCCCGACTTCAAGGGTGAAATCGCCAAGGATACCAAGCTCTTCAGCCTTGCCGATGCCGCCGAGGCCATCAAGACCCCCGGCGTTGTCTGGGCATGCCTCGCTTACTTCTGCGTGTACACCGTGTACCAGGGTGCCACCTACACCACTCCGTACATGACCGCTATGGGCGTCGATGCCAACCTGGTCAACCTGGTCGGCCTCATCCGCACCTACGGTATCGGTCTGCTCGCCGGTCCTGTCCTGGGTGTCATCGCCGCACGCATCAAGTCCACCAAGACCATCATGGGCTGCTTCGCTCTGGCAATCGTCATCCTGGTCGTCTTCATGCTGCTGCCGCAGGATCCCGGCATGGCAATGATCGCCGTCTGCCTGGTTGTCGTCTTCGGCTTCGCCACCTATGGTGCATTCTCCA
>CAUWJA010000322.1:0-1705 GCA_963558905.1 uncultured Eggerthellaceae bacterium | reverse complement strand
ACGGCGGCAACCAGCGTGCTCAAGCCGACGGCGATGACAATCCGGATGGCGTCGTCGACCGAAGCGTACTCCCATAGGCTGTTGTACAGCTTGAACATGGCGAACATGACGAGCGTGACCACAGCGGGCACTCCCAGCATGAAATAGATCTCATGCGTGGCGAACACTTCCCCCACCAGCCCGGTGAGAACCGAAGCCAGCAGGTACGACAGAAACGTCGCGACTATGTCGTAGACGATCAGAAACGCTGTGCGCTTCGTGAATCGGATATCCATATCTGCTCTCTCATCCCCGCACCTGCAAAAGGCGCGTCAACCATTTCATTCGCGGCATGCCGAAAGAGGCGCCCGAATTTACGCAATAGGAGCATTCTAGCCGAATGTCCGCCGTTGTCCACGGAAACGCAAGACCGCTACGCAATCAACGCACGCTGAAGCGCTTAGCCGCAAGAACCTGCAGCTGCGCCGCATCCCGCCCCGGACAAGCGGAGCCCCTATGCGCGCAGGTCTGCACCCAGCTCTTTTTCGACCAGATCGAATGCGGCGTCGATGGCTTTGTCCATATCGTAGTACTTGTAGCCTCCAAGCCGGCCCGCGAAGACCACATCGCCCTCCTGCGCAGCAAGCTCTGCATATTGGGCATACAGAGCACTGTTCCGCTCGTCGTTGATGGGATAGTACGGCTCATCGCCGCGTTCCCATGCAGCAGGGTACTCGCGCGTGATATATGTGACGGGGATCGACCGGCCTTCAGCGTCTTTGGCGAACTCAAAATGCTTATGTTCGATGATGCGCGTGAAAGGAACCTCCCGCTCTGTGTAATTGACAACCGCATTGCCCTGCCAGTTTTCGCATTCGACACGCTCCGTTTCGAAGCGCAGGCTGCGGTACTCAAGGGCACCGAGCTGGTAATCGAAGTACGCATCGATGGTGCCGCAGTAGATGATCCTGTCGGCGATATGCGGATGCTCCGCCTTGAATTGCGAGAATTCGCAGTTCAGAAGGATCTCCGTATCTCCGAACATGCGCTCGACCATGGAGGTGTACCCCCCGATCGGGATGCCCTGCCAACGGTCGTTGAAATAATTGTTGTCGTACACGAAACGCACCGGGAGGCGCTTGATGATTGAGGCGGGCAGTTCGGTGCAGCTTCGGCCCCACTGCTTTTCCGTGTAGCCTTTGACAAGCTTCTCGTACACATCCCTGCCGACCAGAGACAGCGCCTGCTCCTCAAGGTTCGAGGGTTCGGCGACGGCCTCTGCGGCTTTCTGCTCTTCGATGATGGCGCGAGCCTCGTCAGGCATGCGTATCCCCCACATCTTGGAGAACGTGTTCATGTTGAACGGCAGGTTGTAGAGTTCATTCCCATACACGGCAACCGGGGAATTGATGTAGTTGTTGAATTCGGCGAAGCGGTTCACATATCGCCAGACAGGTTCAAGCGACGTATGGAAGATATGCGCGCCGTACAGGTGGACATTGATTCCCTCGCGGTTTTCGGTGCAGATGTTTCCTGCGATATGGCTGCGTCTGTCGATAACCAGGCAGGACTTGCCCGCCTTGGCCGCCTCGTGGGCGAATACGGCAGACGTGATGCCTGCGCCGACGATGAGGTAATCGTAATGATCTCGCATGCGCGCTCCTTCCGTGGAAACGGCGGGGATCAACCCCGCCGTCAGAATCAGTCCTTCAGTGATTGTGATGAC
>CAUWJA010000321.1:0-1707 GCA_963558905.1 uncultured Eggerthellaceae bacterium | reverse complement strand
GACGGGCAAGATCATGGAGGTTCCCTCGGGCAAGGGTCTGCTCGGCCGCGTAGTCAACCCTCTGGGTATGCCTATCGACGGCAAGGGCCCCATCAAGGCCGAAGGTACCCGTCCGGTCGAGTTCAAGGCTCCCGGCGTCATCAGCCGTAAGCCCGTGCATGAGCCCATGCAGACCGGCATCCTGGCCATCGACGCCATGGTGCCCATCGGACGCGGTCAGCGTGAGCTGATCATCGGCGACCGCCAGACCGGCAAGACCGCAATCGCAGTCGACGCCATCATCAACCAGAAGGATACGGACGTCCTGTGCATCTATGTCGCCGTCGGCCAGAAGGCCTCTACGGTGGCTGGCATCATGGAGACCCTCGAGCAGCACGGTGTGATGGACAAGACCATCATCGTGGCCGCCAACGCCTCCGACTCCGCTCCTCTGCAGTACATCGCCCCCATGGCCGGTGCTGCCATGGGCGAGTACTTCGTCTACACCGGTGAAGACGGACAGCCTGCTGGCCCCGAGAACCCGGGCCGTCATGTGCTGATCGTCTACGATGACCTGTCCAAGCAGGCTGTCGCATACCGTCAGATGTCTCTGACCCTGCGCCGCCCGCCGGGACGCGAGGCTTATCCCGGCGACATCTTCTATCTGCATAGCCGCCTGCTTGAGCGTGCTGTGAAGATGTCCGACGAGTACGGCCGCGGCTCCATGACGGCTCTGCCCATCATCGAGACCCAGGCCGGCGACGTGTCCGCCTACATCCCCACGAACGTGATTTCGATTACCGACGGCCAGATCTTCTTGACCACGGACCTGTTCTTCCAGGGCCAGCGTCCTGCCGTCAACGTCGGCATCTCCGTTTCGCGAGTCGGCGGTTCCGCACAGACCAAGGCCGTCAAGTCCGTTGCCGGCACCCTGCGTCTGGACCTTGCCGCCTATCGCGAGCTGCAGGCGTTCACCCAGTTCGGCAGCGACCTTGACAAGTCCACTCAGGACCAGCTCAATCGCGGTGCCCGTATGACCGAGCTGCTCAAGCAGGGTCGTTACGTGCCCATGGCGTTCGAGGAAGAGGCTGTTGCTATCTACGCCGGCTCCAAGGGCCACCTGGATGACATCGCGGTCGAGAACGTCGTTCGCTTCCGTGATGAACTGCTCGAGTACCTGCGTGCGAACCATGCTGATGTCATGGGCAAGATCCATGATGATGCGAAGTTCACGCCTGAGAGCGAAGCCGCCTTGGTTGAGGCGATCGAAGCTTTCAAGAAGCAATTCGCAGCGTAGTAGGAAGGCCTGAAACATGCCTAACCTGCACGATATTGACAAGCGCATAAAGTCCGTCAGCTCGACGAAGCAGATCACGCGCACCATGGAAATGGTTGCAGGCGCCAAGGTCAAGCGCGCAAGCGAGCGCGTTTTCGCCGCAACGCCGTATTCCCAGTCCATGACTGAAGCCCTTCAGGGCGTGGCTGCGCGCGTGCAGGCCAGCGAGAATGCCTTGCTGGAAAAGCGTGAGGATGTTAAACGCATGCTGGTCGTGGCCGTGGTCTCTGACCGCGGCCTGGCCGGCGGCTTCAACTCCAACGTGCTGCGCTCTGTCGAGAAGACGATTCGCGCTCAGCATGCGCAGGGTGTCGAGGTCGAAGTTATCGCCTGCGGCAAGAAGGCTTCCGGTTTCTTCAAGTACCGCCACATCACGCCGGTGCTCGAATTCA
>CAUWJA010000320.1:0-1723 GCA_963558905.1 uncultured Eggerthellaceae bacterium | reverse complement strand
AGCACACGGAAAATCCGCGTTTCTCCTGGGACAGCTACCGCCGCTTCATCCAGATGTTCTCCAACGTGGTCATGGGCCTTGATGGCGATCTGTTCGAGAACGCCATCACCACCAAGAAGCTCGTCCGCGGTGTCAAAAGCGACACTGAATTGACCGCTGAAGACCTCAAAGAACTCGTTGAGGAGTTCAAGGAGATCTTCTCGGAGAATGTTTCAGCTGATGAGTACCCCAGCCTTGTGGTCGATGGCAAAGTGGCGTTCCCTCAGAATCCTGACGTGCAGCTTCGCCTTGCCATCGAAGCGGTGTTCGGCAGCTGGAACAACCCCCGTGCCGTCCTTTATCGCCAGAAAGAGAAGATCGCCGACGATTTGGGTACGGCCGTCAACGTCCAGTGCATGGTTTTCGGCAACAAGGGCGAGACGTCGGCCACCGGCGTTGCCTTCACCCGCAATCCCGCCAACGGCGAAAAGGAATTCTACGGCGACTATCTGGTCAATGCCCAGGGTGAGGACGTTGTCGCGGGTATCCGCAACACCAGCCCCATCGCAGACCTCAAGCATGTTGACGGTCTACAGGATGCAGGCCGTGAGCTCGAAGAGGTCTTCGTCACCCTCGAGCAGCACTATCGCGACATGTGCGATATCGAATTCACCATCGAGCAGGGCAAGCTGTGGATGCTGCAGACCCGCGTCGGCAAGCGCACCGCGGCCGCCGCGCTCCATATCGCCATCGAGATGGAGAAAGAGGGCCTTATCACGAAGGAAGAGGCCGTCTGCCGCGTCAACCCCGATCAGCTCGACCAGCTGCTTCATCCCCAGTTCGACAAAAATGCCACCTATGATGTTTTGGCCCGCGGTCTGAACGCCAGCCCGGGTGCTGCTGTGGGCGAAGCCGTCTTCAGCGCCGCAGATGCCGTTGCCGCTGCCGCTGAAGGCCGCAAATGCGTCCTGGTCCGCTGGGAGACGACCCCCGATGACCTTGCCGGCATGATTGCGGCTGAGGGCATTCTGACCAGCCATGGCGGCAAGACGAGCCATGCGGCCGTTATTGCCCGCGGCATGGGCGCGCCTTGCGTCTGCGGCGTCGAAGCGCTCAAGATCGATGCAGAGAAGAAAGAGGCCTGTGTTGCAGGCACCGATGTGGTCATCCGCGAAGGCGACATGATCTCGCTCGACGGCACCACCGGCATCCTCGTTCTGGGAGCGGTCGACCTCGTTCTGCCCGAGCTCACCGGCGACCTGGACACCATCCTCGAATGGGCTGATGAATTCCGTACCATGGGTGTTCGCGCAAATGCCGACAATCCGGCGGATGCCCAGCTGTCCCGTGATTTCGGTGCTGAGGGCATCGGCCTCGACCGTACCGAGCATATGTTCTTGGGTGACCGCAAGCAGATCATCCAGACCTTCATCCTCAACGAAGATCCCGCCGTCCGCGAGCAGGCTGTCTCTCAGCTCTTCGAGGCGCAGACCGGTGACTTCTACGGCATGTTCAAGGCCATGGACGGCCTGCCGGTCATCGTCCGTTTGCTCGATCCGCCGCTGCATGAATTCCTTGAAAGCCCTCGTGCGCTCGATGTCGAGATCGCCCGTCTCGAGGCTTCCGGTGCTGACGGTGCGACCATTGCTGAAAAGCGCGCTCTGATGGATAAGATCGACAGCTTCGCCGAGCAGAACCCCATGCTCGGTCTGCGCGGCTGCCGTTTGGGTATCGTCTATCCGAT
>CAUWJA010000319.1:0-1727 GCA_963558905.1 uncultured Eggerthellaceae bacterium | reverse complement strand
CGATTGCAGCAAATGCATCGGGATCGTTGACAGCCATATCGGCAAGGACCTTGCGGTCAAGCTCGACGCCTGCCTTCTTGAGGCCGTTCATGAACACAGAGTAGCTCAAGCCGTTGATACGGGCAGCCGCGTTGATGCGGGTGATCCAGAGACGACGGATCTCGCGCTTCTTGTTGCGGCGGTCACGGTACTGGTACTGAAGCGAATGCTGAACCTGCTCTTTAGCAGCACGGTAGGTACGGGACTTAGCGCCATAGTAACCCTTGGCGCGGTTGAGAACGACACGACGCTTCTTATGGGCGGATACTGCACGCTTAACACGAGGCATATTGAATCACTCCTTACGGCTTAGCGAAGACCGAGGTTGCGGGCGACGACCTTCTGGTCGGCAGCGGTCACAACGGCCTCATGACGGAAGTTACGGATACGCTTGGGGCTCTTCTTGGTCTTGATGTGGCTCTTATATGCCTTGGCGCGCATGATCTTGCCAGAACCCGTAACACGGAAGCGCTTAGCGGTGCCCCTGTGGGTCTTCATCTTAGGCATGATGGTTTCCTTTCCCTACTGATCCGAAGCGGACTCGTTTTTGGCTTCTTTCTCTGCTGCCTTCTTGGAGGTTGCCGGCAGCGGGGCAATGAGCATATGCATGTTGCGCCCCTCCATCTTAGGAGCATTCTCGATCACCGCAACGTCCTTGAGGTCGTCGGCAAGGCGTTCGAGAATGGATAGGCCCTGCTCAGGATGGGCCATTTCACGGCCGCGGAACATGATGGTGATTTTGACCTTCGCGCCGCCCTCGAGGAATCGAAGAACATGCTTCTTCTTCGTGGTGTAATCACCGACGTCGATCTTCGGACGGAATTTCATTTCCTTGATTTCGATCTTCGTCTGGTTCTTACGAGCCTGCTTTGCCTTGATGGCCTGATCGTACTTGAACTTTCCGTAGTCCATGATCCGGCAAACAGGCGGTGCCGCATTAGGTGCAATCTCCACCAAATCGAGACCCTGCTCGTCAGCGATGCGCTGGGCTTCACGGGTATTGAAGATACCCATCTGCGCACCATCGTAACCGATGAGCCGGCATTCACGCGTGGTGATCTCTTCATTGAGCTTGGGCTCTTGAGCTGCTATCGCGCTCACCTCCTCTTTCTCCCGCTTTCGCGAGCTTACTCCCGCAACGCGGGCTTGAAACAGCACTGTTTCAAATAAAAAACCCTGTGCGCATGGCGACAGGGTTCAAGACAAAACAATATTCTTGATTACCCATCAGCTTGCGCCGAAGCAGGTGGAGGGAGAACCTCTCTTGAAACAGCCTGAATATAATACTATAGAATCAATGGTCCTGTAAAGACGCGATTTATGAATTCACGCCGACATACAGATACAGCAGCTTGATGGTATCGCTGAGCTTATCCGAAACATTCGCTGCAGAATAATCATAGGACAGGCGCACAGTCCAGGCGTATTCGACATCAGCCACCGTTGCCGTGCCTGTGAAGGTGTACTTCTCTTCATTCAGCTTTGTTCCATCCGATGAATACACCTTGTACTCGGTGCTGTCATCCGGCAAGACAGCCGATCCCAACTCAACCGGAACGCCGGCCTCGGCAAGGGATTGCTCCACGATGTGCTCGCCGACGGCATCGCCGAAGCTCACATCGCCATAACCGAGATTGGCAACAGATGTTGAGTATCCTACGGTCTTGACAATCCCGTCTTCATCCAAC
>CAUWJA010000318.1:0-1733 GCA_963558905.1 uncultured Eggerthellaceae bacterium | reverse complement strand
TCATCCGCGCGAAGACCGGCCTTGTCCCCGATGCGTATTTCAGCGCCAGCAAGATCGCTTGGATCTTGGAGAACGTGCCCGGTGCAGCCGAAGACGCCCGGGCCGGCAAACTTGCGTTCGGCACGGTGGACACCTGGCTCATATGGTGTCTGACCGGCGGGAAGGTGCATGCGACCGATCCCACCAACGCCAGCCGCACCATGCTTTACGACATCCATCGCGGTTGCTGGGATGAGGACCTGCTCGAGCTGTTCGGCATTCCCGCATCCATGCTGCCGGAAGTCCGCCCTTCCTCGGGATTCTTCGGAACCACGTCGTATCCGGGCATCCTGGAGGGCATCCCCATCCGCGGCGTGGCGGGCGACCAGCAATCCGCGCTGTTCGGCCAGTGCTGCTTTGACGAAGGCGATGCGAAAAACACCTACGGCACGGGGTGCTTTTTGCTCATGAACACCGGCCACCATGCGGTTGAAAGCACGAACGGCCTGGTCACGACCATTGCTGCAAGTGCTCCTGGGGTCCAGGGCACCGAATACGCGCTTGAGGGCAGCATCTTCATCGCGGGCGCTCTGATCCAGTGGCTGCGCGATGAGCTGGGCATCATCGAAACGTCGGCCGAAAGCGAGAGCCTGGCGAAAAGCGTTTCCGATTCGGCGGGCGTGCATGTGGTTCCTGCGTTCACCGGCTTGGGAGCCCCGTATTGGGATGCTGAAGCGCGGGGGATGATCTGCGGACTCACGCGCGGCGCCGGGCGGGCCCATATCGTGCGTGCGGCCCTCGAGGCGCTGGCCTATCAGAGCTGGGATGTGCTGCATGCCATGGAGGCGGATGCGGGCCATCCGCTGACAGAGCTCGCCGTCGATGGCGGAGCATCGGCCAACGGCTTCCTCATGCAGTTCCAGGCCGATATCCTGGGCTGCGTGGTGAAGCGCCCCCTGTGTGCCGAGACCACCGCGCTCGGCGCTGCCTATCTGGCAGGCCTTTCGTCGGGATTCTGGGCCGACATGGAGGAATTGCGCTCGTTGCGCAGCGACGGCGCGGCGTTTCTGCCTACAATGGCCGACGAAGAAAGAGACGACCTGCTTGCCGCGTGGCATGCAGCAGTGGAAAGGGCGCGCAGATGAGGATCTCCATCGCAAGCGATCATGCCGGATTCGAACAGAAGCAGCAGCTGATCGAGTATCTGAGGGCATCGGGTCTCGATGTCATCGACCGGGGGCCCGATACCGACGACCGGGTCGATTACCCTGATTACGCCGCCAAGGTCGCCCATGACGTCTCCGACGGCTTGGCGAACCGCGGCATCCTGGTCTGCGGCACGGGCATAGGCATGGCGCTTGCCGCCGATAAGGTGGTCGGATGCCGGGCCGCCAATATCACGTCGGTCCAATTCGCCGAATTGTGCAGGCAGCACAATGATGCCAACATCATCACGCTTTCGGGCCGTTTCGTCGATCTTGAGACCAACAAGCAGATCGTGGATGCATTCCTGAACACCAAGTTCGAGGGCGGCCGCCACGCCATGCGCGTTGCGAAGATCATGCAGCTCGATGCCGATGTGAACACGTACCGATAGAACCGGATCCGCACGCGGGGCCGCAGCGCGGCCCCGTTGCTTTCATCCGGCGCACCCTGTCTATCTGCCGTCCGAAGGAGATGACCATGGATTATTCCGCCCTCATCCAGGCCGACCCCGAAGTTGCCGCCGTGCTCTCAGACGAGCTCGACCGCCA
>CAUWJA010000317.1:0-1735 GCA_963558905.1 uncultured Eggerthellaceae bacterium | reverse complement strand
TCGCTTGACGCGGAGCTTCGCCTAGAAGCGTTGCACTGGCAGCAGGATTACGTCATGGACCAGATCGACAGGGAGCTCGTGTCGCCTATGGCGGGCTACGCATACCTCCGACGGCTCTCGAGGACGGAATCCCTGATGCTGCACCAGAGTCCTCTGCGGGGTTTTCTGGCGAGCATGCTGCGCCGCGCGGATCTTATCTGGCGGTATGTGCGCCGCATCGTTGCGACGCATACGCCCATAGCCATCGCCGAGGACACGGTCGAGCTGCATGAGCTGCAGACGCGGAGCATCGAGCATGTCGTCTCCCGCCTTGAGGAGCTTCTGCTGGAGGAGGAGAGCAGCACCGAGGATGTGAACGCCCTCATCATCGAATTGCGGGCTGCCCTGCGCCGTCTGCGCACGGACGCACCGTCCGTCTCGAGTGCGACGCGCATGGAGATCCTCATCGCAGAGATCAAACGCGAGGGGCTCAGGCTCGAGCTCGAGCACATCCAGCAGATGTTCGAATCCGGGCGCATCAACAGAGCCACGGCCAAGCATATGCGTGAAAACGTCTATTTGATGCAGATCGACCTCGAAGACAGGATCTGATCGGGCTGCTTCCAGGGATGCGTCTCGCGGTTTCGGAGCGCGTTCGGATGAATATATTCGGCCCGTATTCGCCAGATTGCGTGGAAGATTGCATAAAGCTTTCCCGCAGACTGTTTCGTGCGCATTCTTTTTGTTATCATACGACCTTGCGTTTTACGGTGTGCGCATACCCGTGCGACCATGCGGGCGTGGCGGAATTGGCAGACGCGCCAGATTTAGGTTCTGGTGGGCAACCCCCGTGAAGGTTCAAGTCCTTTCGCCCGCACCACGCGTTCCGAAAAGGATTGCAGGTAGGCCGCTTCGAAGGATGCATCCATATGCAGGGTGCGATGCCGGCACCGTCAGCGCGCGAACCACGGTAATCTGTTTGCCGGAAGGCAGACCGCATAGTTAACCAGATGGAGGATACAGGTGAAAACGAACGTTGAGGTTCTCGAGTCCGGAGCAACTGAACTCACGGTGACCGTCGAGGCCGCAGAAGTCGATGCTCGCATCAAGAAAACGTACCAGGAATTCGGTCGCAAGTACCGCTTCCCGGGCTTCCGCGCAGGCCATGTGCCCCGTCCCGTCATCGACAACACGCTCGGCAAGGATGCCGTCGCTTCCGCCGTCACCGATGACATCATCAATGAGACCTATCCTCTGGCCATCGATGAGAACGACCTGTGCCTGATCGGTGCACCCAAGTTCGGCGAAATCGCCGGTCTCGTCGAGCAGGGCAAGGACTTCGTCTACTCTGTCGAGCTTACGGTCAAGCCGGCTCTCGAGCTGACCGACTACGCTCCCGTCAAGGTCGAGGTTCTCAAGAAGGACGCGACTGACGAAGAGATCGACGAGCAGATCAAGGGCCTCACCGAGTACTACTATGACTTCAAGGATGCAGCCGCCAATGCCAAGATCGCTGAAGGCGGTTTTGCTGAAATCGCCCTGCATGCCACCGATGCCGCCGGTCAGCCGCTGGCTGCCTTCGAGTCTGACGGGCGACTCTACGAGCTTGGCCAGGGTCTGTTCCCCGAAGCCTTCGACAAGGAGCTCGTGGGCATGAAGAAGGGCGCCACCAAGACCATCGAGCTCGATGTCAAGGAAAACCCCTGCATGCTGTTCGGCGGCTTGGCTGACAAGACCGCCACGGTGACCTTCGAAG
>CAUWJA010000316.1:0-1746 GCA_963558905.1 uncultured Eggerthellaceae bacterium | reverse complement strand
TGGGCAACTTCGGAAAATGTGAAATCCACAGGAGAAGGGATATGCCGTACACCAAAGTAACGCTCGTTGCCGGAGGCACGATCATGGCAACGATAACCTGCAATCTGGAAACGGGAAAGGCCGAAATCATCAACTGCACCCATCTGTCCCAGCAGCGCGAAGAAGCCCTTTCGGCATATGAACCCTTAAGGCAATCCCCCTGCCTTGAAGAGTAAAGAGCATTCCGAGCCATCCAGGAACGATCCATCGACCGATTCCCTGCCTGCGTTCGAAAGAAAACACTCCGAAACACCGTCCGCCTGAAGCTGCTAGAGCTGGCAAACAATCAGCATCTGGGCCGAAAACCACCGCGGTTTACCGGAAGATACCGTGACGGATGGGATGTTTCGATAGTCCTCGAAGGCACCGGCGAACCCCGTAAAACGCTCGGCCCCTTCAGCAGTCACGATCAAGAATCCGGAGCAGAACAGCTGATCAATCTAATATCCGAAAACGAAAGGCTTTTCGTCGATCAGGCAACAACATGGAAAAATGCAGAGCGAAGCCGCACGGAGGCACAACGCTAGCGTAAACCAATCACCCCCCCCCTTAAGCCTCTCATCCCGTCAACAGGAGGGAATCAGCATGAAGGCATACATCCATTACGTTGGAGACAGACCATTCAGTTCGGACTGCGCATCTGCGGAAAAGGGCTTCACCAAACTCGGCTTTGACTGCATAAGATTCTCAAACGACGAAGATCTCGCCTACGCCGAAGCCGAAGACATGATTGTCGCCGGGATGCTTGTCACGAACGGCCGACTGCATTCCCTGGGCATATCGCCAGCCGCCATCGAATACCCTGAGCAGCTGAGGAAATACCTGAGAAGAACCATCTGGCAGGACACCGTACGCAACCTCGAATCAAACGCCCATTGGCCTGTTTTCGTCAAACCGGTGGAAGAGAAGCTGTTGGGAGGCAGGGTCATCAGCTCCCCGAAAGACCTTGTGAAATACCAAGAGGCCGATCCGCGAATGGAGCTCTGGTGCAGCGACGTTTTGGAGCTGGAATCGGAATGGCGGTGCTATGTGCAGGATGGCCGAGCGCTAGGCATCATCCCTTACATCCGCCGCAAGCCCAATTCGAGATTCGACGAAACCATAATCGAATCAGCCGTACGAGGCCTCGGGAGACATCCTGCGGGATGCGCGCTCGACTTCGGCGTCACCGTGAATGGCGAAACGGTTCTCATCGAAGCAAATGACGGGTATTCACTAGGAAATTACGGACTCGACGATACGCTATACGCCTCATTGCTTGCAGCACGTTGGGAAGAACTGATTTCACAGCGCAGATAACGAAGGTGAAGGTCCGAAACCTCCTCGCCATCGCATCGCACAGCACTTCAAAATCAGCGATGCACTTGACATTGGTCAAATATATGACCACAATTCTAGCCATATTGAAGGAGACGCCATGCCAGCATTGACTATGGGCCTCGCAGAGGCTAAAAACAACTTCTCACGCGTTACCGCCGAAGTAAACAAGACGGGACGACCTGTCACGATACTCAAAAACAACAAGCCGTGGGTGGTCATACAGCCCGCAACGGCACCAACCACCATGAATGCTATCGACGTAGCGGTCGATTTCATGGATGAATACGCCGACGTCTTCGCCGAGCTTGCCAAATGAACGCACCTGCGCTTAGCCGCGAAATCGTCCTCGCCATCCACTCTGAAACCATTGCGCGATTTTGAGGAATG
>CAUWJA010000315.1:0-1752 GCA_963558905.1 uncultured Eggerthellaceae bacterium | reverse complement strand
ATGCATTTCCGATGGAAACATGGCATTTTATCGGTAATATCCAGTCTCGGCAGTTGCGCAACGTGGTAGGTCGTGCGTCTCTGATACACTCTCTGTGCAGTGCGGACCATGCTCGCAAGATCGACGATCTTGCGGCGAAGGCCGGAATCGTGCAGCCGGTGCTGATCGAGATCAACGACGGTGAAGAGAATAAACAGGGAGTTTCGGTCGAGGATGCCCCTGCTTTGTTCGAGACGGTGCGCGCGTTGGACCATCTCCGGGTCGAAGGCCTGATGGGCATGGCCCCAAAGGGGGATGCCCATGCTGCTCGACGTGCGTTCGAGCGGATCAGGGTCTTGCGCGATGATCTTGAGAGCAGGTATTCCGACGAGCTGGCCCCATGCCGCCTGCAGACCCTGTCGATGGGTATGAGCGACGATTTCGCATCTGCCATCGCCGAGGGCTCCACCATGGTCCGCGTGGGCCGTGCCATCTTCAGCGAAGATTACCGATGACTCTGCAAGACCGAGGAGAACGGAACCTATAATGGATTTGAAGCTTCCCACTTTCGATGGAATCAAGGACCGTTTGGGCTTTTCCGACCAGGCCGAACGATCGTCCCGTCCGGGCCGTCATGCTGGAACGGATAGGACTGAGCAGTCTGATTACGACGATTACGGCGAGTATGGTTACGATGACGGCTATGATGGCCCGTATGGGCAAGGCGGCGACGATGCGTCATACGGAGATGCTCCGCTTGAAGAAGACGATTACGGCGACTATGGCGAATATGGCTACGATGACGGCTACGCTTCTGCGTCCCAGAGTTCGCATCGCACCCATTCCGTCGGAGCCATGCCGCCTCTGATCACCGCAGATGATGTCAGGGCCCATACCCAGTACAGCCCCAGCATGGACGCCGAACCGCATCCGACACGCGCGCAGCGTCTTGCCGCGCAATCCATGGCGTCTGGGTCGGAGATATCTCGCTCCGAGGGCCTGAACAGCCTGTTCTCCTCGACGACTCCGGCTGCCCGCCCGTCTTCGACTGCGGTCCGCCCCCAATCGTCCTCGGTGTCATCCGGCTCATACAGCCATTCGTCCTCGGTTCCCGCGCCGGTCTCATCTTCGGTCAAGCCGCCTGTCCGTTCGCCTTTGGACGACCCCAAGGTCATACAGCGTCCTACGCGTATCCTCACTGTCCTCAAGCCGGAGAAATACGACGAGGCGGAACGTGTGGCGAAGATCCTCAAGGCAGGTGACGTCGCGGTGCTGGCTTTGAAGAATACGCAGCCCGAGCTTTCGAAGAGAATCCTTGACTTCAGTTTCGGCGCTGCCAGCGCACTCGATGCCCGTGTCGAATTCATGGGGGACCAGGTGTTCGTCATCTCGCGTGGTACGGCCTTGTCGGAAGACGAGCGTACGCGTCTGCGCAATCAGGGTGTGATCTAGCATGTATGCATTCAAGATGCTCATCCTGTCTCTTGCCGAGGCGTATTCTCTGATCATCCTCGTATACATCTTGATGTCGTGGATCCCCATGAAACGCGGACTGGTTGCGGACATCGATAATGTACTGGCGAAGGTCTGCGATCCGTATCTGAATATTTTCAGGCGCTTCATTCCTCCTATTGGAGGTGTGATGGACATTTCGCCCATCTTCGCCCTTCTTGTATTACAATTCGGGGCGCAACTGTTAGTCAGCATTTTCTAGCGCCGCTCGGTCCAGGGGCGGTAGCGGCGCATCCAATGTGCCGTTCTTGCGGATAAGGA
>CAUWJA010000314.1:0-1760 GCA_963558905.1 uncultured Eggerthellaceae bacterium | reverse complement strand
GGGCGATATCAGTACGTTCTCCGCCGATGATGTTGCCAATGAGGATATTGTCGCCTCTGTTGTCTCGTATGTTACGTCGTCCGATGATGCGACGGCTTTTTCTTCCGAGGTGGAGGTTGCGGGGAATTCCGATCGTGCCGTGTCCTCCAAGATCGTTGTTGCTATCGATCCGGGTCATGGCGGCTATGACCCGGGCGCCAGCGCAAATGGCTTGAAAGAAAGCGATCTGACTTGGGCGATTGCTCAGGCTTGCAAGACTCAGCTGGAAAGCTATGGCCGTTATACCGTGTTTCTTACTAGGGCGGAAGATGAGAATCCTAAGCAGAGCGAGCGCGTGAATCGGGCTGTCCAGGCTGGAGCCGCATTGTTTGTGAGCATCCATATCAATTCGGCGGATGCGACGTCAGCGCACGGTGCAGAAGTTTGGATCCCTAACGACCACGGTTATCTTAACAACCAGACGCACGATTTGTCCGAGTCTATCGCAGACAAGATCCTTGACAATATTACCGCGCTCGGCCTCTCCGATCGTGGGTTGAAGATAAAGGACGCTACGGATGATGATGTATATGATGACGGAACCCCTGCTGATTATTTCACGGTAATCAGCGAAGCGCGTCGGGCTGGTATTCCGTCCATGATCGTTGAACATGCATTTATCTCGAACGCTTCAGATGCCTCCAAGCTTGCCGACCCTGCTTTCCTGAAGAAGCTTGGGATCGCCGATGCCAAAGGCATCGCCTCCACGTTCTCTTTTGCGAATCCCCAGATTCAGTTATCTGCCGACTCTCTTAAGCCGGGTGCCAAATTGACCATGTCCGTCAAAGGCATTCAGGGGCAAACGTCTGATTTGACGTACAACTTTGCTTACAAGACCGTCGATAATTGGAGTGTGTGGGATTCCACTGCTAAACAGACGGGCTCGTTTACTTCTAAGAATTCCTACACATTCACGCTTCCCACGAAGACCGGGATGTATGAGGCGTGGGTGAATGTTAGAGGCTCGAATGGGGTTGAACAGACCACGATTCCTGTCAAGTTCACTATTTCCAAGGACGCGCTTGACTGGGCTGCTTCGACTACAAACGCCCCGTCTTCGGTTGCTCTGGGAGAGTCAGTGACATTTTCCTCCGATGCATCGGGGGATGATGTTGGAAAGTTGAGTTTCAATTACGCCTGGAGCTACGAAGGCGGTTGGAGCCTGTGGGATTCTACCGTCAAATCAACGGGCAAGATGACTTCTGAGAAATCATGCACATTCAAACCGAGCAAGGCTGGAACCTATCATGTATGGGTAGATGTGAAGGACCCTACGGGAAGAACGGTCACCACGGAAACGGCGTTGGTTAAGGTAGAAGCCCAGAGCTGGACCGCTGGGACGACGATTGCTCCCAAGACGGGGAAAGTTGGCGAGACCGTAGAGTTTTCTGCTGCAGTTTCGGGAAGCGGACTGTCTACGCTGAAATACAACTATGCCTGGAGCTACGAAGGCGGTTGGAGCCTGTGGGATTCTACCGTCAAATCAACAGGCAAGATGACTTCTGCTAAATCGGGATCGTTCAAGCCCGCAAAAGCTGGAACATATCATGTATGGGTAGATGTCGAAGATTCTACCGGTCGGAGAGTGACGACGAAGACGGCGCTTGTAAAGATTGCTTCCCTTGATTGGAACGCTACGACAACCAAGGCGCCTGCTAGCGGAAAAGTCGGCCAGTCGATTACATTCTCTGCGGTTGTGAGCGGAGCCGATACGAAGAATC
>CAUWJA010000313.1:0-1760 GCA_963558905.1 uncultured Eggerthellaceae bacterium | reverse complement strand
CCGCGTCGCCGGCCCCGGAAGCGCCACCCTTGGCGGCAGCAGATGCGACGACGTCAGACTCCGCTGCGGTTGCCGCAGCGGACTTACGGGTCCGAGACGCACGTTTTGCACGGGCCGGCTTCTCAGCGGGCGCTTCCCCGGCGGGCTGTGCGGAATCGCTGCCGGAGTCGCCTGGAGCAGCTGCAGCAGGATCCGCAGCCGCTTCGGTCTTTTTCGTCGCGCGGGGACGACGGGTGCGAGCGGACTTCGAAGACGCCCCTTCGGGAGACGAAGCCGGCGCAGGCGCTGCAGCGGATTCCGCAGTCGCGCCTGCGGTCATGGTCTCATCGGAACTCATGCGTTAGCAACCTTCTCCCAATCCTTCAGGAAAGACTCCAAACCGCGGTCGGTCAGCGGATGCTGGACGCACTGCTTGAGAACCTTGAAGGGAACGGTGGCGATGTCGGCACCCATCAGAGCGGATTGGGTCACATGGTTTGCGCTGCGAACAGACGCTGCGATGATTTCGACCTGCTCGCCCATGACGGTGGACTCACGGAAATCGTAGTTGTTGATGGCGGCCACAACGTTTTCCAGCTGGCCCAAGCCGTCTTCGGAGATGTCGTCGAAACGGCCGACGAACGGGGAGATGTAGCGGGCGCCTGCACGGGCGGCCAGGATAGCCTGGGGTACGGTGAAGCACAGCGTCATGTTCACGCGGATGCCTTCGTCAGCCAACGCACGGCAAGCAGCAAGGCCTTCCACCATGGTAGGGATCTTCACAACGACATTGGGGGCGATCTTAGCCAGTTCGCGGCCGTCGCGGATGATCTCATCACGGGTCATGGCAACGCTTTCGGCGCTGACGGGGCCGTCCACGATTTCGCAGATGCGGGCGATATGGTTGTGGAAGTCATCGACCTTTCCGCCGATGCGCGAATACAAGGTGGGATTGGTGGTCACGCCGGCCAGTGCGCCCCAGCTTGCCGCCTCTTTGATCTCATCGAGGTCGGCGGTGTCCAGAAAGAACTTCACATTTCCTCCTCTGTCAGGAATGTACGTATCTCCTACGCCCGCACGTCAGCGTGCGCATTGGTGATTGGATAGCCCGGATCGCACGGTGTTCGGCAAACGCGATGGGCGGAAGGTGCGAATCGGGGATCATCATGCGAGCATCCGCCAAGTTGGCGGCAAACCAGGGCAAACCCGACCCATGCCAACTGCGACAGGCGAACGCGCACGTCCCGATAGGTGATATTTCTTGCAGGATTTGAACTTCGCATATCCTAGCGCAAGTAAGAGCAGGTCGCAAGCGAGCTCGAAAGTTCATTTGAACCGCGCCGCATAAAGCACCGCATCCGCACACGTCCGCCTGAACCGGGCTGCAGGGCACAGCGCATTTCCCGTCTTTCGACAGCCGATCTCCGCCATGCACGCACCCGTCTTCCCATGTCCGAAACAGAAAACCCGGCCGCACCCGAAAACCCGTGGGGAATTCGAGCGCGGCCGGGCTGGAAACGGCGGCGCATACGGTGCCGCTGCGCATCAACGGCTCAGACCGGCGACATGCTAGTCGGCGACCTCGACCAATTCGATTTCGAACGTGAGATCTTTGCCCGCCAGGTCGTGGTTCATGTCGATGACCACTTCATTCTCATCGACTGAGACGACCTTTGCAGGAATAGGCTGGCCGCCGGGGCCGCGCAGATAGATGATCTGACCGACCGGAAGCTGTTCGGCATTGGGGACAGATGCCGTGGGGAAATGCTGGACAGCGGCAG
>CAUWJA010000312.1:0-1765 GCA_963558905.1 uncultured Eggerthellaceae bacterium | reverse complement strand
CGACAGAGCTCATGACCTCGCCGGCCATCGATGTCAGGACCTCAAGTTCTTCTCGGGGCACGCTGAAATCCAGTTCGTCGTGGACCTGCAGCATAAGCTTGGAATCGAATCCTCCATCGATGAGCCTTCGCTGCACTTCAGCCATCGCAAGCTTGATGATGTCCGCAGCGCTGCCCTGCATCGGATGGTTCATGGCCGTCCGCTCACCGAAACCGCGAGTGGCGGCATTCGAGCTTCTCAGTTCGGCGATATGGCGTTTGCGCCCGAACATGGTTACCGCATAGCCGTCCCGCTTCGCGCGTTCCACCACCTCATCAAGATACGACCGAACGCCCGGATATGCCTCGAAGTACCGATCGATCATCTCGGCCGCCTCCTTGAAGCCGATGCCCAAAGACTGGGCCAGACCGTATGCCTGCTGCCCGTAGACTATGCCGAAGTTCACGGCTTTGGCTCTGCTCCGCAGCGCAGGAGTCACATCTTCAACCGCGACATCGAATACGCGGGCGGCAGTGGCCGCATGGAAGTCGGCTCCGGAATTGAAGGCATGGATCAGGTGCTCATCGCCGGAAAGGTGGGCAAGCAGCCTCAACTCGATCTGGGAATAATCCGCCGACACGAACACATCATCCTCGCGCAGCGGGACGAAGCAGCCCCGGACACGGCGGCCGAACTCCGTTCGGACGGGTATGTTCTGAAGATTGGGCTCGCTTGAAGAGAGACGGCCGGTGGTGGTGACCGTCTGATTGAAGCTCGTATGGACGCGGCCGTCACCCTGACGCATGCGCGGCAAGGCATCCAGATAGGTCGATTTCATCTTCGCCAACTCGCGATATCGCAGCACCCGACCGGCGATCTCATGCTCGCCCTCGAGCTTCTTCAGGGTAGCCGCGTCGGTCGAATACCCACGTTGGTTCTTCTTGCCGGCAGGCAGCCCGAGCGTCTCGAAGAGCACATGGCCGAGCTGTTTCGGGGAATCCACATTGAATTCCCCACCCGCCAATTCGTAGATCCTCGCACGTACCGCATCGATTTCGGATTGCGTATCGGAGGACATCTTCGAAAGGCCATCCACATCGAGCGCCGCGCCGACACGCTCCATCATGAGCAGGGTTGCAACCAGAGGCCGGTCGATGCCGTCATAGCATTCGAAGCTGCCGTCGCGCTGCAGGGCCTCCGCAAGGGGGCGATGGAGGCGCTGGGCCACCACCGCGTTGACCGCAGCCTGCTCATCTTCCGTTTCACGCAAAGGCATGCCAGCATGCAGATAGGTATCGCAGAGAGCATCGTAGGCATACCGGCTTACGTTCGAGTTGAGCAGATACGCCGCCAAACCGATATCGAAGAAATCAGCCTTGAGGAGCTCTTCGCCGGATACGGTCGCCGCAATGGATGTATCGTTGGGGTAGACATGCCTGAGAACATGCTTGGCATCCAGACAGCAGAATCTGCCGCGGCGCACCAGCTGGGCCAAGACGGCATCGGCATCATCGCCATCGAAACGCAGAATCGCATCTTCGAGGCCGATGAACAGCCTATGGGGCTCCGAGAAAAGGCATTCCTGCTTGGGCACGAGAAATTCGATGCCCATCATGACGGCATCGGAAACGGCCCCTTCCAGAGCAGCCCGGGCCTGAGCGCCGACCAGCGGCGTCTCATGGGGCAGATCCAAAGAAGGGGGCGCCGCCAAGGATTCGTCCTCGCCAGCCAGGGCAAGGACCTTGGCCAAGTGGGCATTGAAACCGAGCCCGCCGAATGTCTCAAC
>CAUWJA010000311.1:0-1790 GCA_963558905.1 uncultured Eggerthellaceae bacterium | reverse complement strand
GGGACATTGCGCATCTATGATGCGAACCATGAATAAAAAAGAGAGGGGCTGTGGGATTCTCGCAAAGGGACGGAGGCGTGTTTCGTGAGTCTGGGGTATGGCGGTGCGGCGCATCTTGCTCTCAGCGATGGCAAGAGCGCGGTCTACGCGTACAGTTGCACGAATTGGAATAGGCCTGATGACGACCCCCGTGAGGATGGGGAGATATACATCGAGTTCGGTCCCATTGCGTCTGCGTATGTTCCGAAGAGGACGAAGCGCTATCCAGACGGAATCCCAATCAGCTCTGCGGAAAATGTCGACTTCGAGCAGATGCTTGCCGAAGGGTCATTGAGGGTGAGGAATTGCTCGAACGCCTCCCGTGTGGGGGCTGACGGGATCGATGTTCAGGCATGGAATCTTATCTTCAAGATTTCCTTGCGGATTCAGCTTGACGGTGAGTTCCCCTCGATGGTTGCTTATCTCAAGTGATGCCGTTGTCTTGGTCCATCGCAACGATTTCGGTCCGTTAGGGTGTAGGCGGTCAGGGTGCTGCCTTGAATTTACGGTCGAGTTATGGAAGGAGAGCCAATGGCCACCATCGATATCGAAAAGCTTCGAGAGTATATGATTGACTGCTGCGGAACCACCATGTTCGGCGGTTTTCCTGCAGCGGTGATCGATTTGGTCGATATCGA
Organism: uncultured Eggerthellaceae bacterium; assembly: GCA_963558905.1. GTDB lineage: Bacteria > Actinomycetota > Coriobacteriia > Coriobacteriales > Eggerthellaceae > Slackia. The sequence goes on along the minus strand of CAUWJA010000311.1, from coordinate 1,113 downwards.
GAGCATAGATGGATACCGGCTGTGCGAAAAGGCGGAATCGCTCGGAATCGATTTGCGCAAATTCGAAGTCGAGTAAGATAAACCCGTTCGGCAGAGCTCGCACTAGCTGCTTGATACCTGCTTCAGGAGCTTGACGACATCGTCCAACTCGCTTTCGTGTTCGAACGCAACCAGGGTCGCATACCTGGGCCTATTCCGCCAGCGGTGCGCTTGTCGATGCGGATCCCTTTCGGGTCATCGAATGTGCCGATTGGGTCCCGGAGGCCCAGAACGAGCTTGCCGGCGCGCCCTTCCATGAAGGCGCAATCAGAGATGAGCGGCAGGCTAAAGATTCATTTTCATGTATTCGCTGAAGAGGGGAGCGACGGGATTGGGGTTGTCTTCTCTGAGGATGGCGCAAAGTATGAAATGATTGAAGAGACCATCGATTTCCTTGCGCACGAAGTTGGGGTAGCGATCGCTGTTGGCGTTGTCTGTTGCGACAAGCATTACTTCGTCCCTGGGGGATGCAAGACTGAATTCATTGATGGTCTGAATGACGCGAAGGGAGAAATTGGGCGTCATTTCGTTTTGCTCAAATATATCCACAATCACGTTGCGCCAGTCGTCATATACCTTATTTGCCGGAACCCTGATGGGTGTGTCCTGCAGGTCTTCGAATCGAAGATGCTCTTTCTGGGCTAAAGCATTTTCAGGGCTCATCAGCACTTGCAATCGGTCCCTCATCAAAGGTACAGCCCTGATGCCGTTTTTGATTTCCGAAGCGTCTGGGCACCTGAAAGTGAAGGCGATATCCACGATGTTGTTTTCCACGGCCTCCAGGGCGGTGTATCCTTGGGTTGAGATGAGCGCGATATCGGCGGATTCACCGGTTTCGAAAAGGCGCGTAATCGCATTGCGAATTGCACGCTGCAGGGGCTCGAAGGTCACAGGGTCCTGGATCCTCAGTTCGCTGGCTGCGGATCTTTCGGCCGCTTTGCAGTTTTTGATTGCTTCATTGTAATGATGGACGATGAACCCTGCTTCGTCGAGGAAGATTTTGCCGGCCGGTGTGAGGCGCAGATCCTTGCCATGAACGATGAGCTTGATGCCGGCTTCCCGCTCGAGTTCGCT
>CAUWJA010000310.1:0-1792 GCA_963558905.1 uncultured Eggerthellaceae bacterium | reverse complement strand
CATCGCGTCCGAGAACTTCGCGAGCCCCGCTGTCATGCAGGCCATGGGCAGCGTCCTCACCAACAAGTACGCCGAAGGCTATCCGGGAAAGCGCTATTACGGTGGGTGCGAGAAGGTGGATGTCGTCGAGAATCTGGCACGCGAGCGCGCCAAGAAGCTGTTCTCCTGCGACTTCGCCAATGTGCAGCCCCACTGCGGCGCCAATGCCAACCTGGCCGGGTATTTCGCCCTCATCAACCCGGGCGACACGGTGATGGGCATGAGCCTCGCCGAAGGCGGGCATCTCACCCATGGGTCGCCCGTGAACTTTTCCGGGCGCCTCTATGACATCCGCGCATACGGTTTGGGCGAAGATGAGCGCATCGATTACGACCGGCTTGAACGGGATGCCGCCCGTATCCGTCCCAAACTCATCGTGGGCGGGGCGTCCGCCTATCCCCGCATCATCGATTTCGAGCGCATGGCGGATATCGCCCATTCCGTGGGCGCGTATTTCATGGTGGACATGGCCCATATCGCAGGCCTTGTGGCAGCTGGCGTCCATCCGTCCCCTCTGCCCTATGCCGATGTGGTCACATCCACGACGCACAAGACGCTGCGCGGTCCGCGCGGCGGCATCGTGCTCACCAACAACGAGGAGATAGCGGCCAAAATCGACAAAGCCGTGTTCCCGGGAAGCCAGGGCGGCCCTCTCATGCATGTCATCGCAGGCAAGGCGGTGGCGTTCGGCGAGGCCCTCAAGCCGGAATTCGCCGATTACCAGCGACATGTGGTGGAGAATTGCGCAGCCATGGCGAAGGGGCTCGTCGATGGGGGATTGCGCCTTGTGTCCGGCGGCACTGACAACCATCTGTGCCTGGTCGATCTGACTTCCTCCGATGTGACGGGCAAGCAGGCAGAGGCGCTGCTCGAAGGAGTCGGCATCACGGTCAACAAGAATTCGATTCCCAACGAGCCGCGTTCTCCCTTCGTGACCAGCGGCATCCGCGTCGGAAGCGCTGCCGCGACCACGCGCGGGCTTGCCGCCGATGATTTCGAATCCATCGGCCGCTGCATCGCCCGGGCGGTTTTCGGAGCCGAAGATGAAGCCGAGCTTTCCGCCGTCCGCGAGCAGGTGCGTGGTATCATCGATGCGCATCCGCTCTATCCCGGTCTCTGATCGCGCCGCAGTATCTGAGGGCGCTGCAGATGACAATAAACTTACGTTAGGAGTTTTCGATGGAATACGCCGAACACGAACGCGTCACCCTGGTCGACCATCCCATGGTGCAGCACAAGCTGTCCATCCTTCGCGATAAAGACACGTCATCCAAACAGTTCCGCGAGCTGGTCCGTGAGCTCGCGCTGTTCGAAGGCTATGAGGCAACCCGCGATCTGCCTTTGGAATCCGTCCCGGTCGAAACGCCCCTTGAAGTGGCACCCGCCATGCGCATCGCCGGTCGCAAGCTGGCCATCATCCCCATCCTGCGCGCCGGGTTGGGCATGGTCGACGGCGTGCTCGATCTGGTGCCCGCCGCACGAGTTGGCCATCTGGGCATGTATCGCAACGAGGAGACGCATAAGCCCGTCGCCTACTACGCCAAACTGCCCGAAGACATCGCGAACCGCACCTGCATCGTGGTCGATCCCATGCTGGCTACGGGAGGATCGGCCTGTGCGGCCATCGCGTATCTGCGCGAGCACGGCGTGACGGGGACCATCAAGCTCATGGTCCTTGTCGCCGCACCTGAAGGCATCGATGCGGTTCTGGCTGCCGACGACGACGTTCAGCTCTACACCTGCGCCATCGACC
>CAUWJA010000309.1:0-1796 GCA_963558905.1 uncultured Eggerthellaceae bacterium | reverse complement strand
ACGCGAACGTGGGGTACTCGTAAACCGTCATGACCATCGACGCCGTGATGGCGAAAAAGCCGAAGAAGCTCAACGTGCGCAACGGACGACCGGCGTTTTCCGAACCCGCCGACGCTCGTTCACCCCCCGAAGAGCGCGCCTGCGTGCCGCAAGCAGCTTTCATACCCGACTCCCTTCTTTTCAGGGAGCGCATTCGCCGTCGAAACAGGTGACGCCGCATGCTCTCCCGCCTGCATTGCGGCATCGTTTTATCATGGAGCCGACAGGCGTCGTCCGCGTCGCGACCATGCTTTGACCGAGCGTGGGAAAGGCGTTTCCCGCGCTCGGTCAAAGACGCAAATGACGGGCAAGCATCGGAAGGATGAAGAATCAATTGGTAAACAGCTGCGACGACAGAGGCCCTCGAAAGAGGACAGGCGTCAAAAGGGCGGCTGAACACGCGATGATCGAACGCGACAGCGGAGGTCCCGAAGCAGACCGCGCGCCCAAGAGCCTAACATGAGTAAGCCCCTGCGACCGAATGGTCGTCAGGGGCCAGCAAACATACGAAAATCTCCCAGATCCAAAAGTAACGCCCCCGGGGAGCGCTGGAGGGAGGCTCCCCGGGAATCACGAGAGAGAAGAAGGCTATTTCGAATCACTCTGCTTTCTATCCTGCAGGGCGCGGACGATGCGCAGCACGACGTACGCCCCGGACACGACACAAAGCAGTCCGAATCGCGACCCCCACCGGCAACGCCGCGTTCGCGGGCGCCAAGGAGACACCCGCAAGCCGCAAACCGCGTGTCAACCGCCGAGGTGACGCGCACGCTCGGCATCGTGCTAACATGAGCCTCGACAAGGAGAAGCGAACGGCTCAGCCAGGAAACGCTGCAGAACGCCGTCCATCTCAACGCCCGCCCGAGAAAGGACGATCATGGGCAACATAGCCATCACCGTCGGGGACGCAACGGTGTCCATCCCGGATTTCTATCAAGTGGTCAATTCCATGCCCGACGATCCGCCCGCATCAACGCCGATCATGACGCAAACGAGCATGGGAACCGCCTTCGTCCTGCTCTACCCGATGCCCTCCGAATATGCCATGCCGCCCGGAGATGCCCAGAGCATGATCGACGGCGTGCGGGCATCGCTCGCCGATGACCAGGGGATTGTCCAGATCGAGAACGGCAGAACGCACAAAGGCATGCCGTTCGCCTTCTCCATCGTCAAGACGAGAATCGAGGAGCGCGGGCTGCAGTACGGCCTCACGCTCGACGTCGGCGTCGGAGATCACGCGATCCGCGTACAAGGCTTTTTCGACGAAGGGCCGACGACCGGCATCAGGACAGCGGCAACCCATTCCCTGCTGCGGGACAAGGAGATCATCGGCGCGGACGGGGATAGCTGGACGATAGACCCGTATGACCCGACCGTCAGGCGCGGGTTTCTGGCCAACTTGAGCGAATCACCGGAGTTCGACGAGCTATTCCCCGAGCATCCGCTCGGTCTGGCAAGGATCATGGTCGCCCGAATCGTCGCAAGCCTGTAACGAGCGGCAGGGTCGACAGACAAACTCGCCCAAAAACGAGGAGGGTGCCCCGTCGGACGCGCCCCGATGCGCCAGGTCACGAATGCGAGCGCGTCTAGCCTGGTCGGGATCTGGCGATATGGGCCCTTCGCCATCCGCCGGAGCACTCGGATCTACTCGGACCTGAAGTGCGAGCTTGGTGCCTGCTCCGACCTGCGAGATCCCCTGGAAACTCGGACTTACTCGGACCTTTTCAAGTCATAGTACTGCGACGGGTCCTTGGGGT
>CAUWJA010000308.1:0-1803 GCA_963558905.1 uncultured Eggerthellaceae bacterium | reverse complement strand
TATTGGGCGCAGGCGCCCTGGCCGGATGCTCTCCCAAGGGAGGCGAAGAAGGCAGCGCTCCGGCCGCTGAGGGCGAAAACCTTGCGGGCTACCAGAACGTCAACTTCTCCAAGGAAGCGGATGTCCTGATCATCGGCACCGGCTACGCAGGACTCGCCGCCGCAATGGAACCTGCGCTGGCAGGCAAGTCCATCATCTTCGCCGACAAGCGCCCCGTAACCGGCGGCGACTCTCTCGGATCCTGCAGCTTCATGTTCGCATCGGGCACCAAGCTCCAGCAGGACGCAGGGCTTCCCACCACCATCGACCAATACTGGGAAGCTTCCGCCGAAAAGCTCTCCGCAGCCGACGACCATGAATGGTTCCCCGAATGGGTCAAAGGCAAAACATATGCCAACACGGCCTTCGTCGATGTCGCCATGGAGAAGTTCGGCTGCGAATTCCAGGAGCCCTGCACCGAAGAGGAGCTTCCTCGCCTGTTCAGCTCCGTCATCCTCCCCAAAGAGGGCATCGGCAGCGGCGGCAAGTACATTCTGACCCCGCTTGAAAACAAGCTGCGCGAGATGGGTGCCGAGTTCCTGCTGGACACCTGCGCAACCGCGCTGATCGTCAATGCCGAAGGCGCCGTCGTCGGCTGCCGTTTCCAGGACACCAACACAGGCAAGATCACCGACATCAAGGCCGGCAGCGTCGTTTTGGCAACGGGCGGATTCGCCGACAACGGAGAGATGGTCTACGACAACATCCCCGATTGGGCCAACATGCCCCAGCTGGTCCACGGCTGCACGGGTGACGGCCATAAGCTCGGCATCGCAGCGGGCGGCGCTCTGCACGGCATGGACAGCTCGTATCAGTATTGCAACCTGATGGGCGATATCCCGAACTGCACCACCTGGGGCTATTGGACCCCCATCGTGCTGGTGCTGCCCAACGGCAAGCGCTTCATCAAGGAGGACCAGTCCCATGACGCCGGCCTGGCCTGCGTCGAAGCCGGCTATCGTCAGTGGTGGTCCATCTTCGACCACAAGGCATTCGAGCGCCGTCCCATCGCCGCTTCCGTCGAGAGCAACATCAAAGCCCACGCTGACGCCTACGTGACCGCCGACACCGTTGAAGAGCTCGCCCAGAAGATGGACGTGCCTGTCAGCACTCTGGTGGAAACCTTCGCCCGCCACGATGAGCTCATGGCATCCGGCGAAGATACCGACTTCGGCAAAACCACATGGCTCGAGCCCCTTGAGGCCCCCTTCCATGCCCTCAAGCTCAACGTCTGCCGCTACAAGACCTCCGGCGGCTTCATGGTTGGCCCCAACAACCAGGTCATCGATGAAGACGGCAACGAGATCCCCGGCCTGTACGCATGCGGCGCCGTGCAGCTGCACTCTTTCGCCAGCGCTTCCGCCTGCTTGGCCACCGGCTATTACGTCGGCCAATCCATCGCTGCGAAATAGCAGCCGCCCACCATTCCCCTCCGACGTTGCCGCCAAGACCTCCGGCGGCAACGGACCAGAGAGCCGGCCTTCGAGCCGGCTCTCTTGCATGCATCCGCGAAACGCCGGGCCTCACAGGGAGCCACATCCTATCCGAGTTCGCTTCTCATCCGAACCTGCATTCCGCATGGCAACGTATCCCGCTGAACCGCCATGCGTAGTTTTCGACCCTGGGATCATGCCGCAAAGCGGTGCACTCCCGCGAGCACGAAACGGGAAGCGAGAACTCCACGCCGCCGCAGGGATGCACGGAGCACGAGGGCGGTGGGACCGGAGTGACGCCATTTAAGCAAAAACCCTGCGACGATGCAGC
>CAUWJA010000307.1:0-1807 GCA_963558905.1 uncultured Eggerthellaceae bacterium | reverse complement strand
CGCACCTCCCGAACACCAGGTGCCGGCACGTCGCATTGCCTGCATTTTTGTCCACGCGCCGGCAAATGCGGGCGTCGACCGGAGCCCGCAGCTTCGGAACTCCGCCCCCTCCGCCGTTTCCCGTCCAGGTTGAGACTTGGCAACAGATTGCACCGATATGGCGATAAACGACAGACCCGCCATATAATGGGCGTCATGTCTTGCCAGTTTCCCACGCAAGACCATTCCCACCAGATGCCGCATGGGCAAAGCGGACACCCGTCCGATTGCCGCATGTGCACCGCCGACAGGAGAACACATGCTGAACATCCAGCGACCCGACGCCCCCCTGGCGCCCGAGTCCGCAAAACGGACCGAGCTGGAAACCGAATCTGCCGAACCCATCCAAGCGGACCGGCCGGCAGATATGGAATCGCTGGCCGATGCCGCAGTCGATCGCGCCGTTGATGAGGAAGTCGCCGAAGAGGCAGCCCTCGCTGAAGAAGCCGCCCGAGTGGAAGCCGCGGCTCGCAGGCTGAAAACCACTCCGTGGCCGCTCAAGATTCTGGGCCTTCTGTGCATGGCCGGCGGCATCGCGGTCACCATTCCCATGGTGCTGCTTGTCATCACGCTGGTGGCATACATCCCCACCAACATGCTCGACGGCGTGCTCGACGGCCAATCCACGCTCACGGTGGTCATCTCCGGCGTGTCGCTGGCCATCTCGCTTGCCACCTCCATCACGCTCGTGGTCTTCGGCATCCGCCTGCTGCTCAACAAACGCCGCGGCGCCCGCCACATGGCGGAACTCATCATGATCCTGCTGGTGGGCACCATCCTGTGCGAAATCGCGCTGTCGGGCATGTCGATGAACCTCATCGGCTACGGCATCGTGTTCGCCATCATCATCGTGCTGCAAAGCTACATCGACCCCACCCTAGCCGAAGAGCGCAAGCTTCAACGCAAACTGCGCGACCTCAAAATCCGCCGCGACGCCGAGGCCGGCACCCTGGGACGCGACGAAACCGGCAAGGGCTTCATCCAGCTGGACTTCTTCAACCTGTTCTGGATCTTCACGGTCTGCTGCGTGTTGGGCCTGATCATCGAGGTCGTCTACCACATGGTCATCGTCGATCCCGGCGTCTACCAGGACCGCGCCGGCATGCTGTGGGGACCGTTCTCGCCCATCTACGGTTTCGGCGCCGTGCTCATGACCATCGCGCTCAACCGCTTCCACGACCGCAGCGTGGTGCTGATCTTCCTGGTCAGCGCCGTCATCGGCGGTGCATTCGAATTCGCCGTCAGCTGGTGGATGCAGTTCGCGTTCGGCATTGTGGCCTGGGATTACACGGGATCGTTCCTTTCCATCGACGGCCGCACCAACTTCGCCTTCATGTGCATGTGGGGCGTGTTGGGCGTGGTTTGGATCAAGTTCTGCCTGCCGCGCATGCTGAAACTGGTGAACCTCATTCCGTGGAAGTGGCGCTACTCGCTGACCACCATCTGCACCGCTCTCATGATCTTCGACGGCGCCATGACGCTGATCGCGCTGGACTGCTGGTATCAGCGCGAGGCCGGCTACCAGCCCACCAATGCGGTTGAAATGTATTGCGCCGAGCACTTCGACAACGAATACATGGAGCACCGTTTCCAGACCATGACGCTCAATCCGGAAAACGCCACGCGCGCGCAGTAAAACCCGGCACGCATCAAACAACAACAGGCCCCGCGAACCACACTGGATCGCGGGGCCTTTCCCATTCACCCCAGAACATCGAACGCCTCTCCTATTTCTTAGCCATGCAATCCTAGGTACTTGACATTACAT
>CAUWJA010000306.1:0-1808 GCA_963558905.1 uncultured Eggerthellaceae bacterium | reverse complement strand
CTTGTCGGGTAAGTTCCGACCTGCACGAACGGCGTAACGACTTGGGCGCTGTCTCGACCATGGACCCGGCGAAATTGCACTATTCGTGAAGATGCGAATTACCCGCGGAAGGACGGAAAGACCCCGTGAACCTTTACTGCAGCTTGGCATTGGCCGACGGCGCGTCGCGTAGAGGATAGGCAGGAGCCCGCGAAGCGGGGGCGCAAGCCCCCGTGGAGGCGACCTTGGAATACTGCCCCCGGCGCGTCGGCGGCCTAACCCCGACCCGTGCAACCGGGCGGGGGACCGTGCCAGGCGGGTAGTTTGACTGGGGCGGTCGCCTCCCAAAGAGTAACGGAGGCGCGCGCAAGGTTGGCTCAGGGCGGTCGGCAATCGCCCGCAGAGCGCAAGAGTGCAAGCCAGCCTGACTGCGAGGCCCACAAGCCGAGCAGGGACGAAAGTCGGCTCTAGTGATCCGGCGGCCCAGAGTGGAATGGCCGTCGCTCAACGGATAAAAGGTACTCCGGGGATAACAGGCTGATCTTGCCCAAGAGTCCACATCGACGGCAAGGTTTGGCACCTCGATGTCGGCTCATCGCATCCTGGGGCTGAAGTCGGTCCCAAGGGTACGGCTGTTCGCCGTTTAAAGCGGTACGCGAGCTGGGTTCAGAACGTCGTGAGACAGTTCGGTCCCTATCCTCCGTGGGCGCAGGAGAATTGAGGAGGTCTACCCCTAGTACGAGAGGACCGGGGCGGACGGGCCTCTGGTGTCCCGGTTGTCGACCAACGGCACGGCCGGCTAGCCACGCCCGGAACGGATAACCGCTGAAAGCATCTAAGCGGGAAGCCGTCTCCGAGATGAGTTCTCCCTCCGGTAAGGGCCCTCGTAGACCACGAGGTCGATAGGCCGCAGCTGCAAGCGCCGCGAGGCGTTCAGGCGAGCGGTACTAATAGCCCGAGCTCTTGCTTCCCGACCCCGGGTTCCCGGGGCGGGCGGTCTCGAGAGGAGGACGTCTCCCGAACGACGCTATGCGGCCGCCAGGGCGCCCGCGAGGTGCCTGACGGAAAGCGCAGGGGGCGCCCTGCGCGAGCGCGGCCACGGAGGCGGGGATCGCCCGATCCCATCCCGAACTCGGCAGCTAAGCCCGCCATCGCCCAAAGTACTGCGGATCCGGTCCGCGGGAGGACGGGACGCCGCGCTCGCGCAGGGCGCGTCCGCCCCCATCGGGGGCAGGGCGCGCGCAGGGGAGGGGCCGCAGGGCCCCTTCCGCGCTTCCAGGGGGCCGGAAGGCCCCTTTTCCTTTTCTTAGAGCTTTTCCTCTTTCTTCGAGTTCAGCCTATAGACCCGCAGCACGTTCGGCTGCATCAGAACGCGCACTGCAACGGTTGCCGCCCTTGCGAAATAGCGCATGCTTGATGACGCGACTAAGCCCAGGTCGATCCATACTAAGCTATCATGGACCGACCTGGGCTTTTTGCGTATGCGAGGGCAGAAGAATACGGCAGTACATTTGCGCCGAACTTCGCTCGGTCTCTGTGTTTGCTTTAGGTGCCGCGCAGAAAGCGGTGCTCTTGTTCCTTTGATGGCTGCCCTCTCGTCGATAGACGTTCGGCTTTTAAGGCGTCATATTCCGCAGAAGCGCTGCCGCTGACCCTCTCTGCGTACGGGAGACAGCCGTGCTGTTGGGGGTGGTGCGCAGGGCTCATTCTCTCATTGAGTGCTTCATCGGCAAAAAAATTAAAAAAGTTGAAATAAGTTGTTGACATATATGGCGGACGCGCGTAATATACAACCTCGCCGCTTGACGCGGCAGCCCTCCGAAGGGAGG
>CAUWJA010000305.1:0-1809 GCA_963558905.1 uncultured Eggerthellaceae bacterium | reverse complement strand
TATCTGAAACGCAAAGGAGCAGACGCCCTGCTTGATGAATGGACGCGCCGCAAGGCAATTCAGAAAGCCATAGAAAGCCGGCGCGTATCCGTTGCTCTGAAAGAGCAGCTCCGATCGTTCAGATAGAAACGTGGCGCATAACCGGACGCGAGGAAGTGGCGACCGAAAACGACACCAATGCAAACATCGAAACAGCGCCACTCGAGCCGCCGTTTCAGGTCGATGGAAGCGAGGAATCCATGGCATTCTACAGCGCAGCAAGCGGACGATCTCTCTGGCGGGGTGTCGACTATTACAAAAACGACAACGTCGCCAGCTGGTCCGCCCCTTCCGCGTCCATAAGAAAGGGGACCGTCCTAGGCAGCAATCAGGCGAGCTACGATGTGGAGATAGATCTCGAGCATCCGAAGAAATCAACCTGCACATGCCCGTTCGCAGAAGGACGGCACGTCATCTGCAAGCATATGGTTGCCCTTTACTTCGAAAGCGTAGAAGGCGCCTACGGAAAGTTCGAACAGGAAGTCGAACGGGCGCAGATTGCATATGAGCAAGAAGAAGAGCGCTGGAAGCGGGAAACGTATCTGTCCATCAAGAAAGAGGTTGATGGAATCACGGCAAAGGAAGCGCGAGAATGGCTCATCGATATCCTCTATCAGCAGGAGCTCGATTATCGATACCGCAACGATCGGTACTGGTAACGCAAAGGCTGATGCGCTGCTGAATCCGGACATCGACAAACATCGCATACAGTGAAGCCCCACCGACTCCGCCAGGGAATCGATGGGGCTTGCTCGCACCCGCCGAACAACGGACGCGCATCTGCCGGATGCGACAGCTTAGAACTGCATGCGCTTCCTGAAAACGATCGCGAATACCGCAGAGGCCGCCAGGGCAATCAGCGCAAGGCCGGCAATCGCAAAGGACGCATCTCCGGTCTGGGGAAGGGTCGCGCTGCCGTTTCCTTCACCTGCGCTGTCATTCTCCGGGTCGGAAGGACCGCTGGGCTTCTGGGGGGCCACGTAGTCAGGATCCTCCGCGCCGCAGACGGTGCAGATGCCGTCCTTGTAGGAATGGGCAAGTTTTTCGATTGCACTGCCCTGCTCAACGATCTTGCCGCAGACGGTGCATACCTTATCGCCGGTGTAACCTTCCTCGGTGCAGGTTGCATCCTTTGCACCGACCAGCTCAACGCTGTCGTGCGTATCGACCACGAAATGATCGTCTTCACTCGGCTTGACAACATCGGATTCAGCAACTCCGGTCATGGACCCCTGAGCAGCATCGGCCACTTCGCCGGACGCTCCGAAATAGCCCTTCTTCTGGACCATGACATCCGCAGCGGTGCCGGTCGTAGCCAAAGTCACCGTGCCCTGCACTTCCCCGGCATCCGCACGGCCGTCACCGAGCAGAATGTCGCCGTTGCCGAGGGACGTGCGGCCCTCACTGAGGATGAACTCCGAATTGCTCACGGAGAGATTGGTCACAGCACCGGGCTGGGAGACAATGCGCAGAGGGGCGCCGTACGTCTTGGTAGCAGCCGCGCTGGGACCCTGCTCGGTCGCGCAGTCTATGAACGCGCAATTCTCGATGGCGATGTTTTGCACGCCGGTGGATTTGTGGTTGATGTTCAGCGCGACGGCGATCTCTTTGAATTCGGTGTTCTTGATCGAAATGTCGCCATTGGCATTCGAGTACACGGTGGTGCCGACGTTTGCGACCAAGTCGCCATCAGCGGTGCCGTCAAAGCTGCAGCCATCCAAAGAGATGTTGATCACGCCTTCTTTATTGGCGGTGTTGGTGAAATAGATG
>CAUWJA010000304.1:0-1827 GCA_963558905.1 uncultured Eggerthellaceae bacterium | reverse complement strand
GTCATGGTTGTTCTTTCTGGCCTGGGGCACGGACTTCAAGCGTTCCGTGCCCTTGGAATCTAGTGGGCGGAGACAGATGCCGCCGCTGCTTTGACGAGTTCGGCGAAATCGGAAGCATCCAGGGCGGCGCCGCCTATGAGCCCGCCGTCGATATCCGGGCAAGCCATGAGAGCCTCGACATTGGCCGGTTTCATCGAGCCGCCATATAGGATGCGTGTTGCTTGTGCGGTTTCGGTGCCGAACATGTCGGAAAGCGTCTGGCGAATGGCGGCGCAAACCTCTTGAGCCTGTTCGGGAAGGGCGGTTCTTCCGGTGCCTATGGCCCAGATGGGTTCGTAGGCAACGACGCAATCGGTCATCTCATCGGCTTCGAGCCCTGCGAATGCGGCTTTCACCTGGGCGCATACGAACTCGAGGGTGCGCCCCGACTCACGGACATGGAGGCTTTCGCCTACGCAGACGATGGCTCCGACTTTTGCGGTGACAAGGGCTTTGACCTTGCGGTTCACCTGCTCATCGGTTTCAGCGAACATTTCCCGGCGTTCCGAGTGGCCCACGATGCTCCATGTGCAGCCGACATCTTTGATCATTGGAATGCTGATCTCCCCAGTGTATGCGCCGGAGGACTCCCAGTGGACGTTCTGCGCACCCACTTCGATCGGCGATTTGTCGTAGTCGAGCACCGTGAACACGGAGCGCAGGTCTATAGCCGGAGGGCACAGGACAACATCCACCTGCTCCCAAGCAGCCGAGAATCTGTTATGGATGGCCTGGGAAAGCACCACGCTTTCAGCAGGCGTCATGTTCATCTTCCAATTACCCGCCATCATTGGAACGCGTCCGGCGGTTGCCCTCCTGTCGGAGCGGCTAAGCCAAAGCGGCGACACCGGGGAGCTCCTTTCCTTCGACCAATTCCATTGACGCGCCGCCGCCGGTGGAGATGAATGTCATCTCAGAAGCGAGGTTGAACTTGTTGACGGCGGCAACCGAATCCCCTCCGCCGATGATGGTGGCGGCGTGCTTGTTGGCTGCCACAGCATCGGCGACGGCTTTCGTGCCATGCTCGAATGCTTTCATCTCGAAGACGCCCATGGGGCCGTTCCAGAATACCGTTTTGCCTTCAGCGATGGCGTCGGCATACATCTTTTCGGTTTCCGGGCCGATATCCAGCCCCATCATGGTATCGGGGATGGAGTCGGCATTGCAGGTCAGCGTGTTTGCATCTTCAGCGAAGGCGTCAGCGCAGACAACGTCGACGGGAAGCAGGAGTTTGACACCTCGGTCGTGTGCCTTGACGATCATTTCGCCGGCACGTTCGATCCAGTCATCTTCCTTGAGGGAGGTGCCCACCGATTTGCCTTGGGCAAGCAGGAAGGTGAAGCACATGCCGCCACCGACGATGATGGTGTCGGCCTTGTCGAGCAGCGCGTCGATTACGCCGACCTTGTCAGAAACTTTGGAACCGCCGAGAATGGCGACGAAAGGACGCTCAGGGGCATCGAGCATGCCGGAGAGCGTATCGACTTCCCCTGCCAGCAGGAAGCCGGCATATGCAGGAAGGAGATGGGCTACACCCGTCGTAGATGCATGGGCGCGATGGGCGGTGCCGAAGGCGTCGTTGACGTAGATATCGGCAAGCAAGGCAAGCTCTTTGCAGAATTCGGCGTCGTTTTTCTTCTCGCGCTTGTCGAATCTGAGGTTTTCCAGGACCACGATGCTGCCGTCGGCCATGCTGTCAATCTTCGCATGCGCATCTTCGCCGATTGTGTCATGGGCGAAGACGACGGGGGCATCGACGAGCGTTGCAAGATGGTCGGCAGCGGGGGC
>CAUWJA010000303.1:0-1856 GCA_963558905.1 uncultured Eggerthellaceae bacterium | reverse complement strand
CGCCTCCAAGGCCACCGGATTTCCCATTGCCAAAGCAGCTGCGCGCCTCGCTGTGGGGTATACGCTCGATGAGATCGTCAATGATATTACACTGGCAACGCCTGCTTGCTTCGAGCCGGCCATCGATTATTGCGTTGTGAAGGTTCCGCGATTCGCCTTCGAGAAATTCAAAGGGGCCGACACGACTCTTTCCACTCGCATGAAGGCCGTCGGCGAAGTCATGGCCATCGGACGCACGTTCGAAGAGGCATTCGGCAAAGCTATGCGGTCGCTTGAAAACGGTCGCATGGGCCTGGGTGCGGACGGAAATGATTCTTTCGACGAAGCGGAGTTCGATACATGCGTGACCCGACCCACCGAAGACCGCGTGTTCTATCTGGCTGAGGCATTGCGCAGGGGATGGAGCGTCGAGCGTGTGTGCGCGGCAAGCGGTGTCGATCCCTGGTTCATTGCGCGCATGGCCGATATGGTTGCAGTCCAGGAGGTGATCCGTGGTAGGCACCTTGATGAGCTGGATGCGGAATCAATGCGGCTATGCAAGCGCTTCGGCATGTCTGATGCTCAAATCGCATACCTCACCGGGTCACAGGAACTATCCGTCCGCGCGTATCGCAAGGGACTCGGCGTGTTGCCGACGTTCAAGACCGTCGATACATGCGCAGCCGAATTCGCCGGCAAGACCGAATACCACTACAAGACCTACGAGCAGCCTTTCGCTGTTTCGCCCACTGCGGCGGTCCGCTCGCAGGACGAGGTTGCTCCCAGCGCCAAACCGAAGGCCATGATTTTGGGCGCGGGTCCCAACCGGATCGGTCAGGGAATCGAGTTCGATTATTGCTGCGTGCATGCCAGCTATGCGCTTGCCGAAGCGGGATATGAGACCATCATGGTCAACTGCAATCCGGAGACGGTTTCAACCGATTACGACACGTCCGACCGTTTGTACTTCGAGCCGCTCACCTTCGAGGACGTCATGGATATCATCGATGTGGAGCACCCCGATGGCGTCGTGGTCACGCTCGGTGGGCAGACGCCCCTCAAGCTCGCCAAGCAGCTTGAACGCGCAGGCGTTTCGATCATGGGGACGCAACCGGAGGCCATCGACCTTGCCGAAGATCGCGAACGTTTCAGCGCCATCCTCGATGAGCTCGGCATCACCTATCCGGCTGCGGGCATGGCAACGAGCTTCCAGGAGGCTCAGCATGTGGCGCAACGCATCGGCTTCCCGCTGCTGGTCCGTCCCAGTTATGTGCTGGGCGGCCGAGGCATGGTCATCGCCTACGATGCGGCGGGCCTTGAGGGCTACATGCAGGAAGCTGCTCGAATCACTCCCGATCATCCTGTGTATCTGGACCGATTCCTCGAAGGTGCGATCGAGTGCGATGTCGATGCCCTCAGCGATGGCGCGAACGTCTACATCGGCGGTGTGATGGAGCATATCGAGGAAGCCGGCATCCATTCAGGCGATTCGGCCACATGCCTGCCGCCGTTTTCCTTCTCTGATGCGATGGTTGATGAGCTGCGTGAGACGACCAGGAAGCTGGCGCTGCGCCTGGGCGTTGTCGGTCTGATCAACGTGCAGTATGCCATCAAGGGCGAGACCGTCTATGTCATCGAGGCGAATCCGCGTGCGAGCCGTACGGTACCGTTCGTGTCGAAGGCTACGGGCGTGCCTTTGGCCAAGTGCGCGGCGTTGATCATGTCGGGACGCAGCATCGAGAGCCTGGGACTGCCTTCCGATACGCGCCGTCTTGAGAATTTCGCCGTCAAAGAGGCCGTCATGCCTTGGGGAAGGTTTCCAGGGGCCAGCGTTGTCCTGGGGCCTGAAATGAAATCAACGGGCGAAGTCATGGGCA
>CAUWJA010000302.1:0-1857 GCA_963558905.1 uncultured Eggerthellaceae bacterium | reverse complement strand
TACCGCCAAAAAGGCGCAAACCAGCCGGGATTCCGATAATTTCGAATTCTAGAAGCTGCGAGCAATCGCTTCAAACGCCCTGGGTCGGATCGGCTTCGGCCTAGGGCGTTTGCGCGTTCGCGGCCGAATATGAATCAAATGCGGGATGGCGGATGCGCGGATCGGCGCAAGGGCCGGGCGCTCTGCGATCGAGATGGCCCTATGCTTTCCGCACTCAGGCGCGTCGCTTGTCGAGAAGCGAGTGGATGACGCCTGCTGCGGCAGCGACGAGCGCGACGACGATCCATCCCAGGCCAAGGCTTGCTCCTGGAACGGGGAGAACCGCAAGCGGGTCAACGATGCCGCGGATAGCGTCGATGATGCTGTATGCCGCCACCGCAAGGACGGTCCAGGCCCAGACGCGTGGGCACCTATCGCACAGGCCGTGCATCATCCCCATGACGACCAAAGCAATGGCGGGCGGGTAGAGGACGCCCAGAAGCGGCGCCGAGAAGGCAAGGATCGCATCCAGTCCCACCAAAGACACGCAGCAGCTGAATATGGCGAATATGCCCGCCCAAACAGGCAGCTTGATGCGGGGAAACACTCCGGCGAAGTATTCGGAGCAGCAGGAGATGAGGCCGGTGCAGACATTGAGGCAGGCCAGAAGGAAGATTGCCGCCACGATGACCGATCCTGCGGTTCCGAAATGGGCGTTTGCCTGGGCGGAAAGAATGGCGGCTCCGTTTGTGGCGCCTTCCGCAACGCCGCCTGCGGTTGCGCCCACGAATGCGAGGCCGCAATAGATCGCAGCCATGAGCGCGCCGGCGATCACGCCCGCGATGCATATGGTACGGGCGGTCTTTCCGGGTTCGGTGATTCCCTGTTCGCGCACATTGGCGGCGACTACGATGCCGAAGCACAGGGCGGCAAGCAGGTCCATGGTCTGGTATCCGGTGAAAAAGCCTTCGATGGCGGGCTGTTCAGCGTAGTGGGGTTGAACGGCGGGGATGTCATACGGTCCGCAAATGAGGACGGCACCCACCACCGTGATGATCAGCAGGATCAGGGCCGGTGCGGAAAACCTGCCCAGAATCCGTGAGAGCATTCCCGGTCGCAGGGCCAATGCGAAGGCGATGGCGAAGAACAGCACGGAAAAGATCGCAATGGCAAGCGGTGAAGAGCCCGCATCGTCCAACAACGGTGCCATCATCTCGAAGGCGGTTGTGGATGTGCGGGGGATGGCAAGGAAGGGGCCGATGGTCAGGTAGATGAGCGCAACGAAAACGGCTGCGAATCGAGGGCTGACCCTTCCTGCAAGCTGCTGGATGTTGCCGCATAGTGCAACTGCTATGATGCCGAGGACAGGAAGCCCGATGCCTGCTACGAGGAAGCCCGCTACGGCCGGAACAGCCTCGGATCCCGCCTGCAATCCCAGAAGGGGAGGCAGGATCAAATTGCCCGCGCCGAAGAACATTGAGAATAGCATGCCGCCCAGCACCAGCATTGCCATGGGGGATAGTCCTTTGCCTGCGCCCGTGGCGGTTCCTGCTTCAGCGGTTGTGACGGATGTCATGATCGATGGTCCTCTTTCGTCCAGAATAAAGTGCAAATTATAAGCATATCACTGATTCGAAAGAGATATCGCCGCTCCTAGAACCATTTCAGGCGCTTGAGGACGGCGAGGGTCACCACAAGGGCGATGGCGGTGATGCCGGTGACGATGGCGAAGCCGTAGGGTGAGTCCGTGAGCGGAATGCCGCCCAGATTCATGCCGAAGAGCCCGCCTACCACGGTGGGAATGCACAGCACCAGCGTGAGCGTGGCAACCAATTGCATCGTGCGGTTCAGGTCGTAATCCATCATCAGCCCGAAGTG
>CAUWJA010000301.1:0-1859 GCA_963558905.1 uncultured Eggerthellaceae bacterium | reverse complement strand
CGCACCTTGCCCGCGACAAAGACGTGACCGCCGAAGTCGACCGGCAGCTCAAACCACTGGCCCGCAAGGCGCAGCGCGCCCAAACGGATCAGGGTCTTGCAGCGCATCTGGCGGAATTGGATCTGGCAATCGCCGTCGATGAGCTGCGGGCACTGCAGAAGAGCTGGAACGATGCGCTCCTCAGGGAGAAAGAGGCTGCAGCCGCCATCGACATCGCAAAGCTGAACATGGAAGAAGCTGCACAGAAGCTTGAGAAACTGCAGCTGCTTCTACAGGAGAAGGGCCTGTACGTTGGCGACCTGACCGCGCAACGCGGACGGTTCCATATGATAGTCGAGCGATTCGAATCCACCGAATTGCTGCTTTCCGAGAAGTCTCGCAGCATCCGAGCGAGGCTTGCGCAAGCCGAAGATACCATGATGGGAAGCGCACGCCGCATCGATCGCCTCGAAGAAGACGCTTGCGGCCTCGATGAAGAGCTCATTGCCCAGAAATCGCTGCGAGACCAGCTCGAAGAGCGCACGGGCCGCGCGGAGGCCGAACTTAAAGAGCTGAGCGAAAAGCGCTCCGGCCTTGACGACCAGCTCGCTGCCGCCCAAGGATCGCTCAGGTCATGCGAGCGCAGCCTTGCCGATTCCCAGCGGGATCTGACGCGACTCAAAGACAGGGCTTCCGACCATACTGCCAAACAGCATCTTCTCGAGACGCGCATCGACGAACTCGAAGGGGAGATCGAGTCCCTGCAAACGGAGTTCGATGAGAAGTGCCGCGGCCTTGACGAGCAGGCCCAGGCTCTCGAGCAGCTTTCCGCGGCAGCCCAAAGGGCAACCGCGGATGCGGATGCTGCCCAGAGGGAGCTTCGTCGTGCTGAAGAGGCGCTTTCGCAGGCAAAGGCCGACAAGCAATCCATTTCAGGTCAGATTTCCGCCCTTGAACAGATCAACAGGAAGCTGCGCGCAACCAACGACGCCGCTGCCTGGATCGCTCGCAACGGCGCTGCCTACGATTCTTCGATAACCCCTCTCTCCTCCATGGTCAAAGCGCCCGAGGAACTCGAAAAGCTTGTTGAGATGCTTCTTGGCGACGATGTTGCCAGCATGTTCGTCCATGGTCCCAATGCTGCTGAAGGCATAGCGAACGACCTTCTGGATGCTCGGCAGCAGGGGAGTGCTTCCGTTCTTTTCAGCGACGGCAGCGCATCGGCAGACGCTCTCACGGCTATTCCTGCGGCATTTCGAAGCAAACTGCTCATCGACCGCCTCGAATTCCCCGAAGATGCGGCACTTACACTGACCCGTCTCCTTGGTGACGTGGTGCTGGCCGACCATGTCCAGGAGGCATTCGGACTCGCTGCTCGTTGCGAAAGTGCCGCGGTACGCATCGTCACGTCCGACGGGCTTTGCATCTGGCCGGGCTCCAAAATCTCCGTTTCATTGGCTGCTGAAGATGCGACTTCGGGCATGCTCGCCCGTGAGCGCGCCCTTGAAGATCTCGCTCGCCAACTGAAAGATGCCGAGTCCCGCGTGTTGCGGGCGCAGGCGGAAACAGAGGAATGCAGCACTTCCGCCGAGCGCAAGCGCGCTCTGAGTCTCGAGCTGTCCCAAAGCCGCGCTCAAAAACAAGGAGACCATACAAGCGCAGAAGCTGAACGACAGCGCCTTGCCACACGTCTCGGCTCGTGCCGGGCGAACCTCGAATCCGCTCAGCGTGACCTTGCCGGCGTCATGGCCAGGCTCGGGCAGGCAGAACCCGAAATCCAGGCTCTCAATGAGCGCATCGAGGAGCTCCAAGACAAGCGAACCGTCCTTGATGAGCAGATCGCATCGATTGCATCCGAACGCACCCAAGCGTTTGATCGA
>CAUWJA010000300.1:0-1863 GCA_963558905.1 uncultured Eggerthellaceae bacterium | reverse complement strand
CTTCTGGTCCGCGATAGCGGAAACCGCGCGAGCGAAGTACTCCATGGGGCCGTTGAGCACGCGCACCATCTTGACCATGGGGTTGCTGATGGTACCGAGCAGCTTGGCGATGAGCTCTTCGCGAGAAGGCAGGGCTGCGATGGCCTCGACCTCTTCGGCGTTGTAAGCGCGACCGTCCATCATGCCGCCTTTGATGACCAGCTTCTTGCTGCTCTTGGCGAAGTCCTTGATGGCCTTTGCGGAAGCAACGGGGTCACCGGTGGCGAAGATGAAAGCGGAAGGACCGCTCAGAGCCTCATCCATGGAAGGAAGACCGGCATTCTCCAGAGCAAGACGCATGAGGGTGTTCTTGTACACGCACATGTGGGCGTCTGCCTCACGGACAGCGTGGCGCAGGGCCTCAGCCTCCTTCACGGTCAGACCGCGGTAATCGACGACCCACATCGCATTGATGCCCTCGAGCTCCTCAGCGATCTTCGCAACGTTTTCGATGTTCTGTTTGTTCGGCATGGTTCGATTCACCTCCTTTTCGTTTTACTTCAACGTTCCGCCACGCATGGTGGGGTCGTTTCGGCAAAACGAAAACGGCCCCCAAGCACGAAGACTTGAGGGCCGCAAAGAATCATCTTGCTTCCACCTCGGCGGGCCGCATTCTGCGATTGAACCATACGGTGCCTGCTGTCTTCGGCAGCGGAACTTACGTTCACTGGCGTCTATCCGACGCGACCGTATATTCTATCGGACATCGCAGCCTTGTCAAGGGGCGTGTGAAGCATTTATGCAGTCGGTGCAGCCTCTCCCGCTGCGGCATCGCCGGATTGCGCCGCAGCATCCCCGGAAGACTGGGCTGAGTCTTGCGCTGCCGGATTCTCGGCAGCAACAAGATCGCCTGCGCCTTCGGTGGCCTCAACCCCTGCACGCGAAATCAGGGACGTGACCGTGCAGATGGGGCTTCCTTCGACGTACGTGAACTCAACGGTGTCGCCGACTCCGCATGCGACGATCTCAACAAGGTCAGGCAGCGGGAAGTCATAGATGAGATCATCCCCCTCAAGCGTGACATAGAATCGGGAGTTGCCGTTGATGACCGCCTGATTGATGGTCTTGATCACACCCGACCCGGTAAGCGTCTCCTCCTGCGGAACCTCCTGCGCACCGCTTGAAATCAGCAACGCCTCATATGCTTTCTGAGTATCCGCAACGGTATCGCCAACCGCAACATTCTGATAGTGCTCGATATCGACCATAGCATATTTCTTCACCAGACCGGCCCCATCCTTGAGAGCCATGAAATACGTCGGTACGTCATCGACATTGATGAGAATCGGGAAGGTCGCCTCGTAACGCAGGTTCTGCACCTGGCCCTCGGCAGAGCTCATGGCCGATTCTTCGGTCGCGCCGGCAACCGCATAGAAGTGGCTTTCGGCGGTGCGCTGATTCACCAAAACGAAGCCGACGATCGAATTATCGGAGACCGCCGAGGTCACTCCGGTGTAGACCCACACGTCGTCATCTTTTGCGATGTAGTTGTACCCGAGGATGCCGTCCGTACCCGGCGTGGTCTGAACGACGCCGTTCTGACCCAACCAGCTGTTCAACCAGCCGTCTGAATACTTACCGGACCAATTGTACTGCTCGATCAGCAGATCGGCAGGATAGACGCGGTCAACCCAGCTCGGCACATCTTCCACAGCCACATCTTGGCACTCGCCGGTCGAAGCGTTGACGAGCACAGCACGGCTGATGGTCTCACCGCCGAACAGGCCTATCGTGAAATCGCGGACAGGGCATACCCACCATGCCTGGCCGTCATCATCGATTTCAAACGATTTCTCGCCGAACATGTAGAAGGGATACTTGAGC
>CAUWJA010000299.1:0-1868 GCA_963558905.1 uncultured Eggerthellaceae bacterium | reverse complement strand
TCCGCGGCCGAGCTGTTGGACGAACACGATTGCCGAATCGGTTCGGCGAAGCATGATGATTTGGTTTACCGACGGAATGTCGATGCCTTCGTTGAAGATGTCCACTGAAAAGATGTACTGGATTTCATCTGCTTCGAGGCGCGCTATTGCAGCATCGCGTTGTCGGTCTCCGTCCGCGCCTGAAAGGGCCATGGTTCGATAGCCGTTTTCATTGAAAAGCCTGGATAGCTCACGCGCTTCCTCGTTGCGATTGCAGAAAATCAGACCCCGTCGCCGCTGCTTTGCGACGGAGTATTCCTCGATTTTGTCCATGATGTGGCGAGCCCTCTCTTCAGAAGCGAGCTTTGCGAAAAGTGCGGGGTCGTCTACGGCGCTGTCGTCGATTTCGAGGTCTGCGATGCCGAAGTAGTGGAACGGGGCAAGCATGTCGTTTTCGAGGGCATCCTGCAGTGTGATGCGGTAAGCGATCACATGATTGAACAGGCGGAAAACGTCGTAGCCATCTGTCCGTTCGGGGGTAGCCGTCATGCCGAGGAAAAATTTCGGGGTGAAGTGGTCCAGAATGCGCCTATAGCTGGAAGACCCTGCCCTGTGGGCTTCATCGATGATGATGTAGTCGAAGGTGTCAGGTGGCAAATCATCGAGATGATTTGCCACGGTGAGCACCATACCGAATATGCAATCGGCTTCGGGCATGTATCCCGAACCCAGTTGGCCGTATGTATATTCCGATCCCAGCACGGTTCGAAAGCTTTGTTCCGACGCTGTCAGGATTCGCTTGCGATGGGCTAGGAACAGTACGCGCGCAGGTTTTGTGGCAGATACATCTAGTGCGGAAAGATACGTCTTGCCTGTTCCCGTTGCCGAAATGAGCAAAGCGCGGTCCTCGCCTCGGTCGTGGAGGACTGCGAGGGCTTCAAGTGCATGCTTTTGCATGTTGTTTGGACGGATGCGGGTGTGCGCATGCGTCCCATCGTGGTCGGGATCGGTGTGCGACGTGGCGTCTGAATCGCATACCGCGTCAATGAAGGCGGCGCGACGGGGCGGCTGTGGGGCTTGGGTTTCATTCTGCATTCGATACGCATCGTAATGATCGATCCATTCAGGAGTGAGCATCGTGGTCTCATTGCTGTTCCAGAGCGTGTCGAACTCACGGCGAGCCGAAGCCAGCATCTCCCCGTTGCTGTACGAACGGAACAGGACATTCCACTCTTTATTGCAGGTCAGCGCAGTTTGGGTGAGGTTTGAACTGCCTACGATGACGGTGCTGAGATCGTCTTTATTGAAGAAGTAACCCTTGACATGCATGCCGCCTTGGTAGACCCGTACCTCGATGTTGGGATATTCGAGCAGCTTGCGCAGGGCTTCGGGGTTGTTGAAATTGAGATATGTTGAAGTGAGAAGTCGACCCGGGATATGGCGATCACGGAGATCATTCAGGGTCTCAATCAGGGTTTGAAGCCCGCTTTCCGCGATGAAGGCCACGGAGAAGTCGAAAGAGCGGCAGTCGCGCAACTGGCTTTTTATCACTGCGAGCAGGTTGGTTGCTGCTTCGCGGTCGTTTGATAGGAATCGGGGACGCAGTGCGGTGTCGGATTCGATCGATGCATCGATGAATCCGGTTTTGAGACTGTTTTCGAAGCTGATGACGTCGTATGAGCGCGATTTTGATGCCATGGGTCCTCCATTGGGTTTGGATGGATCCACAGTGTATCAGGAATGGAAATCATGGCTAGATCTGCAACCATGCAAGGTTCCGCATGAAAATGGAACCGTGCATGGGAAAGCCTCCGCCTTTCGCACTTGAGGCAGGTCGAAAGCGAATCCTCTCGGTGCCCATGCGTTGGAGGATATGCAACGGGGATATA
>CAUWJA010000298.1:0-1870 GCA_963558905.1 uncultured Eggerthellaceae bacterium | reverse complement strand
CTTCCAGCCCTAGGCGGAATGAAAGGAATTCATACATGTCGAGCCAAATCTGAACGGAACGGCTGGGATCCGCCCAAAAGTCGCCGTCTTTGAGATATTCGGCTTCATAGAACTCATCTACGGCACCCATATGGGGCTGCACGTCATCTACCGTGAGGTCGTACCCGTACGATTGCGCGATTTCAGCGAATACCGCTTCGACGGGCGGGTTGGGCTCAAGCAATGTCGAGCCCACATCGAAGAATACCGCTTCGATTCCGGATAGTCGTTGCATGTATGGCCTCCTTTGAAATGCGGATGGCAACAGCCGATCGCACGCCACCCGCGTTTAACGATAATGGAAGTCTGACGTGCGGTCTATTGCGAAACGTTGTTTTCCCGTCTGCGGGATACATCGCTTTGCTGTTCGGTGTTCGCACCGTAGAAGGTCAGAGTCATCGCTTTTGTGAATTACCGGCACCGTTTACGGAATCGCATTCGGAAAACTCAGATCAGCTCAAAGCTCGGAAGATGTATGTCAGGAGGTTTTCCTTGCCCTCTACGAGTCTGAGAAGGTGTTTGTCGATGATGAGCGCCTCAAGGCTTGGCTTATCAGAGTTGCGCTGAATAAGACGGCTGATGTTCAAAGAAAGGCTTTCAGACGCAGAGAAAGCACCATTGACGCGGAAGTCGGCGGAGTGCCGGTTCTGGAGCATGCTCAATTCGCGGTACAGGATTTCCATGAGTGCACCGATTACTCTGATGCGTGGGATATCGTCGATGAATTCGATGATGACATGAGAACCGCTATCCATTTGTTCTATGTTGAAGGGTATTCAGCAAATGAGATAGCCGAAATTTGCGGGTGTTCTTCCATTACCGTGCGCACAAGGCTCTTCAGGGCGAGAAAGCGGATTTGCTTTCGCATGAGGAAGGATGAGAAGATTGGGGTTCTACGGCCAGTACCGTCGGATAATCGCCGATAATGCACCAACGGAGGAATTCGTGGAAGGATTGGCTGATAAAGTCCTTTCCGAGTCCGCCTGCGGATCTAATGACTTCACCGCGGGTAAAGATGCAATCGGCTCACTTGTGCCGAATTCGAACTTCCGCCCATATGATGCGGCGGACTAATCCATGAAAGCAATTGCTGCCATACGGCATGGCCTCGCGCCATTGCTGCAGCGGTGTTTGTCCTTGGCATCGGATTGTTTTCGTTTGTGGGTATTGGGAACCTACATATACCTGAAGCAGAGGCAGGAAGATACTCCGTGGACATCAGCAGCATCAAATTGGTCGAGCCTGAAACCATCTGGTTCGATTGCGATGGCGAGACCTTCAGGGTTACCGCAATTGCAGAAGTTACAGTTCGCAACCTTCGGCATGAGCATGCCGCAATGGTGTTCGGACCCGATGTAGAAGTGTCCCCCAACGGCAGAGAGGCTGCTGAGGATTGGCAAGCAACACTCGATCTTGGGGCTCGAGACAATGTGATGGCCGTTGGGTTGAGCGTGGCGATGCTGGCGGCAGACGTGAAAGACGGACGCTTCTCGGGTCTTCAGGGGGATTCGCAGAGCAAAGAGTCGCTATATGCGGCTGATCTGCTCATACGGCGCCTCTGTGATTCGAAATGCATCCTATCCGTAGACGGAAGACCGGTTGCCGATAGAAACTAAAAAGGACCCGAATAGGGTCCTTGAAGTTACCTGGTGTCGGAGGCGGGATTTGAACCCGCACACCCGAGTAATGGGCACTAGCACCTCAAGCTAGCGTGTCTGCCGTTCCACCACTCCGACGTGGCAGCCTTATCGGCTGCGAGTTGGTATTCTATGCCAGACAAGAGACGATGGCAAGAGGGCAATTTGAAAATTCTTGCGAGCAGAAATCGACC
>CAUWJA010000297.1:0-1877 GCA_963558905.1 uncultured Eggerthellaceae bacterium | reverse complement strand
AAGGATGGTCGATGGAGTTCACGGATACGGCCGCCGAAGGGGAATACCGCGATCAGACCCAGTTCATTCTCGATGATCTTGCGCAGAGCGAAACCGAGTCCGAGTCGCTGACCGCCGTCCATTACATCGTGACAGGTGTTCTTGAGATCGATGCGAACGAAAAGACTGTAACCTTTGAGGTTCTGAGCAAGTCGAATGCGGAAGCGAAGGGAATTTCCATCAAGTAGATCGCTTCTGTCGCAAGAAGACTTCCTTTCATGCCGCCCTAGGGGCGGCATGTTGTTTTCTGCTCGCTAGCATGCCGCAGGGCATGTCCCTCAAGCGGCGTCCTGTAGGCTACATATGTAACTTGTTTTCCGAATCTATGTAGATTACAGCGGTCAGTTCGGGATGCGTCTTCGCGAACGCCAGACCGTTTTCGATTCCCAGTGCGCATAGCGTTGTCGAGTACCCGTCGCAATCTGCGCTGCGTGGCGCCACGACGGTGACGCTTTCCGCATCGGTGCTGATGGGGCGCCCGGTTCGAGGGTTCAAGATGTGGCTGTAGCGCACTCCGCCGCGTTCGAAGGCCCGCTCGTACAATCCGCTCGTCACCACGGATCCATCCGCCAGCGGCACCGCTCCCAGAATCGCTGCCGGATTCTTCGGATCCTTGATGCCTATGCGAAAGGGGCTTCCGTCGGGCTTTCCGCCAAACACGACAACGTTGCCGCCCAGGTTGATGAGGAAATGGCGCAATCCTATGTCTGCCATTCGTTCGCGCAACGCATCGGCAATGAATCCCTTTGCCGTGCCGCCGACGTCGACTGCGCCTGCCGGGTCGGCAAGCCGAGCCATGCGCCTGCCTCTTTCGCCCGCCAGTCCGATCATGCGGAAATCAACGTGCCGCAGCGCCTCGGCGAGGTCGGCCGCGTCGGGCATGACGCTGCGTTGGAAATCCCACAGGCGCGTCGCTGCGCCGATGGTGATATCGAAGGTGCCGCACGATTCGCGGCAGTAGCGGATGCTGGATTCCAGCAGGTCGAAGGTTGCATCGGCGATGGGTGTCCAGGTGCCGCCCGCAGCGTTCAGCCGGCTGATATCGCTATGGGGCAGCGTGCGTGAGAACAACCGCTCGAAGGCGCGGCAATCGGCAAGGGCCGCTTCGAATGCTGAGCGCGCAAGCTCGGTGCCGGTCTCGGGGCGCACCCCTTCCGCGTCCCATGCCTGCAGAGTTATCACGGTGTTGAAGGCGTAGAACGTTGCCGTATGGGCCGCGGCGCACGTGCCGCCCGCATCGGGCACGCCCGCGGGCTGGAACGCGTATTCGTTTTCGAGCGGTATGGTGTCAAGCGGGTCCATGGATGGGTCTGCCTGCATGTCGAAGCGGTAAAGCATCGGTCTCCTTGCGGGGATGAGGGGTTTCGGCGGCGTTCGTCTGATTATATCCCTCATCCCCGATTCGGGTGCCGTCTTCGGAGCGTGGCATCCGCTCTTCAGTGCTGCGTCTGTCCTGCACCTGAGATGTCCTGCGTGAATCCCTCGGTGTAGGCGCTGGGGACGACCATGGTGCCGTTGGTCTGCTTGATGCCTTCGTTGAGCAGGTGCATCTGGCGGAGTTTGAAGGCCACTTCGTCTTCGCGGTAGATGTCGCTTGCTTCGTGCAGCATCGAGGCGATGTCCTTCTCGATTTCTGCCAGAACCATGCGTGCATCGCGTTCTCGTTCGGCGCGTGCTTCGGCGGACATGTCTTCTTGCAGGTATTTCGGCAAGACGATATCGCGGATCTCCACGGACAGCACGCTTACGCCCCAAGTCTCCGTCTTCTCGGCGATGGCGTCCTTGAGTTCTTCGTCCAATATGGTGCGATGCGTGATGACATCCGTGATGCTTTTGCG
>CAUWJA010000296.1:0-1878 GCA_963558905.1 uncultured Eggerthellaceae bacterium | reverse complement strand
GCTGTCACCGATTCGTCATCGAAGGCGTGCGCGGCGCGGTATTTCTCCTCGATCCTGCGGACGATGGCCTCCTCGAGCTGTTCGATGAGCGATACCTGCTCAGGCGGATGCTTTTCCCGGTCGTAGCTGTCCATCAGCGCCACCATATGCTCGTCGGCTGCCCCGGCTGCCGATTCCAAATCGAGCAAGTCTATGATCGGTTCGAACAGCGCGACGGCATCCGCGATGATCGTCTGCCGGCACTCTTCGTCCGCGCCGGGCGGAAGGGTCAGAACGCGTCGGTTGATGTCGGCATAGGCATCGACAAGACCGTGTTCCATGAGCTGGTTTTGGAATTGGGCCAGCAGGTCCATGCTGGGTCCTGAGAGCAGTTTCTGGCTGAGCGCCAGGGCTTCTTTCTCGAATTGCACGAATTTGGCGTTCGGCTCGCATTCGGCATAGGCGGCCAAAAACCTTGCGTATTCAGGCGGGGCGTCGGGTGCCGATCCCTCTTTCTTGAGGTGGGCGATGATCTTGCGCTGCCGCTGCAGATCGGCGATGCGCCGGGCAAGCTCGGCGTCGAGCTCGTCAAGCGCTTGGCGCGTAGCGGCGCCGCGATCGTCTCCGGGCGCTGTCGCATCTTCCGCATCGAGCATGGATTTTATGCGGTCGAGCGAAAAGCCCAGCGAAGAGAGGTTCTTGATGCGCATGAGGCGCGCCATGTCGCTGACCAGGTATTCCCGATAGCCGTTTTCACGCCGCTGCGGCTCGGGCATGAGTCCTAGTTTATGGTAATGGCGAAGCGTGCGTACCGTGACGCCTGCCATCTGGGCAAGTTCGCTTGAGCGCATGATGCCTCCAGTAATCGCGCGGCCGTGCAGCGTGCGCCGCTGCGATTTTGCGATGCGGCGCGTTTGCTTCACCTCCTAGGGTACCATGGGGGAAAGCCGTTCGCCCGAGTACTGGAGGAATGATGACCGTGGAACCTGCGGAAGCGCCCGCCGCCCTGTCCGTCCCTACGCCCGGGCCCGCGCCCGCGTCCGATCCTGACGCTGCGAAGGCCGCATCCGCATTTGCGTCCGGCCCCGAGGCAGGCTCTGATCCGAGTCTTCCCGCGCTGGCCGTGAGCGCCTGCCTGTGCGGCGTCGACTGCACGTACAAGGCCGGCAATCACACGCTGGCGTGCCTTGATGAACTGCGGAAACGCTATCGTTTGGTGTTGGTGTGCCCGGAGACGCAGGGTGGGTTGCAGGCTCCGCGTCCTCCGGCTGAGATCTGCGGCGAAAGGGTGCGCCTGAAGACGGGCGAAGATGTGTCCGCCCAGTTCGCTTTAGGCGCGCGCCGCGCTGTGCAGACGGCGCTGGAGCATGGTTGCGAAGCGGCGCTTCTCAAGGAGAAAAGCCCGTCATGCGGTTTCGGACGCGTCTATGACGGCACATTCTCCGGAACGCTCATCGAAGGAAGCGGCTGGGGTGCAGCCGCCCTTGCCCGCGCAGGCGTTCGCGTGGTGGGGGACAGCCATGTCCGGGACTTGCTCGATTGATCCCGCAGCCCTATGGCGGCCCATGGGCAATCGGTGAACGGGCGTTGCTGATTCCGCAGTCTTGGGCGCCCATGTGGTAAGATACGGAAGCTTGTTGGCAAAGGCCGGCAGGTACGCGCTTCGGCGCGGAAGCATCTATAGGCCCCCGAGACATGTTGTTATTTCTATCCACCATGACGAAGGGTCCCCGTATTTTTGAAAGGGGTCCGTTTTGACCGAAATCAAAAACACGTCCGTCATCGATTTCGAAGACATCTCCGATGAGATGATGAACCAGATGATCGATGGCACCCTGACCGAGTTCGACGAAGGCGATCTGGTCAAGGGCACTGTCGTGAAGCTCGAGCATGACGAAG
>CAUWJA010000295.1:0-1880 GCA_963558905.1 uncultured Eggerthellaceae bacterium | reverse complement strand
TCATGCAGCGGGTTCAGGCGATGCCCGCGCACTCCAGGTCGTTTTCGACCAGTTGCCTCAGGTAATCCGACCGGCGCATGCCCAGCTGGGCCGCGCGAGCGTCGATGGCGCGAACCCTGCCGCGCGCCTCCTTGAACGCCTTTGGGCGGGGCGCGCCGTAGATGCCTCAAGCCTCGTCCCTGACTCGGGATATCGCGACAGCAAACTCCTCGTCGCGCATGGCGTGCGCGCTCGGCGGCCGCAATTTCCTGCACGGCCCAACGGCCCTCTGCTTGAATTCCGTCGTATGCCTGGGAGATGGATTGCCCATGACCCGCCTCGCTTTCCCCCATTGCGGCCACCATGCCGAAACGGAAATCGACTTGTCAACGGGAATGGGGCGGATTCAGATTCAGATTCAACGAATCCCTTACCACATTAACTACCGAAGCCTCCGCCTTTTCGGAAAACACCCACCACACGCGCGTCAAATGCGACAGGTATACTGCGAGCCGGTCAAAACCTGCGCGGCACGGCCGCGCCAACACGAAAGGATCCCACGATGGAATTGCTTCGCACCCACGAACCGCTCGAGGCGTTCGTGTTCGATATGGACGGCACACTGCTCGATTCGCTGCCCGATTTGGTCGACGTGACCAACGAAACGCTCACGCACTTCGGCTACCCCACGCACACCACCGAGGAAATCTTGGCCATGATTGGCAACGGCCTGCGCTCGCTTATTCTGCAAGCGCTGCCGCAAGACCTAGACGACAACGCCACCGAAGCGGCGCTCGCCTGGTGGAAAGCGCGCTACGACGAAGTGGGCAACCAGAAAACGACTGTGTACGACGGCATGCTCGACACCTTGGCCGAACTGAAGGCACGCGGCATGAAGCTCGCCGTGCTATCGAACAAATACGACGGCGGTGTGCAAATTCTAACCAAGCATTACTTCGCTGACCTCATGGATTTCGCGCTTGGCGATGGTCCTGTGCCGCGCAAGCCCGACCCGGAAGGCCTCACGCTCGTCGCAAAAACGCTCGACGTGCCAATCGAACGCGTGGCGTATGTCGGCGATTCTGACGTGGACATGCAGGTCGCGAACAACGCTGGCGCATTCCCCATTGGCGCGAAATGGGGCTACCAAACGCTCAATCACCTTACGAGCAACAACCCCGGCGCGCTCATCGACGCGCCCGCCGAGCTGCTGAAATTTGCGGAATAAGCAAGCAGGCAGACGAAAGCCCCGAGGGAGAAAGGCTGAAAGCAGCAGGACGAAATGCGAAGCGAAGCAGAGCGCGACGTGATTTCGGTCGAATTTGGCAAAAGACACGTCAATACATGAGCCCCAATGCCCAAAGCGCGATAACGTTTCCGTAGGAAAACTCAATATCGTCTTTCACGACGTATCCACGCTTGGCTTCGGCAATTTGATTTTGGCCCTTGTTCTTTCCGCCCACCTCAAACGTAAGCCCATCGATCTCGAAATCGGAAATCTTCGATGCGGTCACCTTGTGCCCCACGCGCATTTGGTTGAAAAAGAATGTCTCTCGCACATTGCCAATATCTTCACTTCCTTCACTGAGGTTGTACAGAATATTGGTGTTGTCGAGATACACTTTCTCAGTTTTTCCAAGCGCGCCAAGCCCGCCCGCATTCGTGCGCAGCTGCGCAACCATGCCCGCTTTCTCCATATACAGCAGGTAATCTTCGACGTTGTTTCGACTCACTTGAATTTGACTACCCAAGCTTGTCATATTCGGTTTGAAGGGAGCCAACGTACTCACTATTGCCATAAGCCGCTTCAATTTGCGACCGGTCGCCGCCGTCATGCCCGCAAACTGGGGAATATCAACCTCGAGCGTTCGTGTAATGACCTGTCCAAGCTCAATATCGAA